>JASFIT010000064.1:0-14958 GCA_050122535.1 Desulfobacteraceae bacterium
CTGAGGCCTTTACCGCACTCATATACAGCCCGCCCTACCACGTAGGTGAGCCTGCTTGCCGTGGAGGTCCCACTATCCGGCGTGATATCTGTATCGGGCCGTCCGAATCTGATTCTTTCCATGGGAACGCCGATACTCTCTGCAGCGATTTGACTCAGAATTGTTGCAGCGCCTTGGCCTCCATCGGTCACGCCTGCGCACAACTGTATGGTCCCGTCTCCCCTGCATGTCATATGGACCTCTGCAGGATTGGGAATCCCCGTTGCTCCGATGCCATAGAACATGGAGGCTATCCCCCAGCCATATAAAGACGCTTCATCACTGTAATGCCACCCTTGGTCATCCTTTTCAATATATCCACCGACTTTGTCGCAGGTTTTCCCGAGCCCCACACTGTGTTCCAGATTCTGGCCAGTTATGGTAAACGAGCCCTTCTTGAAGTAGTTCTTCTTTCTGATTTCAATGGGGTCCATTCCAAGTCTTTCGGCGAGCAAATCCATTTGAGTCTCGTGGGCTATGGCCATTTGAGGAACGCCAAACCCGCGTAGTGCCCCGGTGTTGGGGTTGTTGGTATAGACACAGGACGCATCGACTGAAACATTTGGAATATCGTAGGGGCCTGCTGCGTGGACTGCCGAACGCGTGACCACAGAAGGACTAAAGCCCGTGTATGCCCCGGCGTCGGCGAGTATTTTGATTCTTGCAGCAACAAGCCTTCCATCATTTAGGGCCCCAAGGGTATGTTCAATAATATAGGGATGCCGTTTTGTGGAGGAGACAAACGATTCCTCCCTTGAATAGACCATCTTAGAGGGCCGGCCCGTTAGGTGGGTCGCCAGAGCACAATAGTACGCTGGAGATATACCTGATTTACCACCGAAATACCCGCCTACGGTGGGCAGTATGAGCCTGAGTTCCTCTTGGTCAAGATTCAGGATGGCTGCCAACTCGAGATGATCAGCATTGATATACTTACTTGGTGTCCAGACCGTCAACTTACCATCGTGATAATTGGCTACGGCTGCTTCAGGTTCCATGTAGGCATGTTCGGCCATCTGAGTACGGTATGTATTTGATAAAACAATATCCGCTGAATGGAGTGCATTCTCCACATCGCCATGTCTTATGCTCCTTACCTTGACAACATTTCCTTCCTCGCGAATGGAGGGTGCTTTTGGATCCAATGCCTCTTCAATGGTGGAAACGGAAGGAAGCTCTTCCAGTTGGAGCTTCACATGTTGTGCCGCTTCCCTGGCCAATTCCTCAGAAGTGGCTGCCACGAGAGCAATAGGATCTCCTATGGTATTGATCTCATTTTCACAGAGAAGATATTCGTCCTTTACCCTGGGACCAGCGCGATTAGACCCGGGTATGTCTTTTGCGGTAAAGATACCTATGACCCCAGAAATGCCCAGGGCCTCACTGCCGTCTATGCCTTTTAGGCGGGCTCTCGGAACATGGCTTCTGAGAACCCGGAGCCAAATCATGTCGGGGAAACGCATATCAGCTGCATATAGGGCTTTCCCTCTAAGCTTCTTTTCTGCATCGATCTTCAGGGTTGACTTTCCCACCATTCGCAACATGAACGTCTTCCCCTCTCAACCATTTCTACCTTGGCTTGTAGAAGTCTTTGTCCTTGCTTAATTGCACAATGCTGGAGACCTTTCGATCAGCTCTGTCGATCTTCTTGGCATCTTCATGTTTGAAATAGGCCCCACAGAAGGGGCAATGGAACTCCACATCAAGTGAAAGAAGGGATATATCAGCATAATATTCTTTCGAGCAAACAGGACAGGTGAGGTAAAAAATATCCATCTCACATTCTCCGTATATCAGGTGGCCAGATAATCTTTCAAAAATATCCTACTCAAAACATCCTCGGGCACGCCCCCTTTTACAGGGAAGGGCCGGTCCACGGGCTTCGTCGCATCGATGATCATCCCGCTTCCTCTGATCTCACTCCTGAGAGAGGGATCCAAGACATGTCCCTGAAGATTTTTCATAATTTGAACATCACTTTCCGGTTGCACTCTTGTGGACACAGCCCACATGACGTCCTTGGGGTTATCCAGGTCGATATCCTCATCAACAACGATAGCGATCTTGATAAAGTTGCTGGCGCTGAATGCTGCATTGGCCGCTCGCATGGGTTCTCCCTCCACCTTCTTTTGCATTTGGATAATAATGGTCAAGGGTCCCCCTGAATCGACCCATCGGGTATCTGTAGCATTGGGAACGGCTTCTTTTATGGTACGGAGGAGACTGGCCTCTATGGGCAAGTGGGCGTTCAGGTGTTCGGTTTTGCAGGGGAATATATCGATGATGATTCCATCGGAACGGAAATTCAAGGCCTTGGCTTCAAAAAGCCAAGAGACCCTTTGAGGGCCCGAATACCCCGTATACTCACCAAATGGACCCTCCACCGTTCGCTGCCCCGCCACAATCTCTCCCTCAATCACAATCTCTGCGTCCGCCGGAACATAAAGCTCCTCTCCATATGAAAGGGAGGGCGTCACGCGAATATCATCACCGAGAAAACTTCCTGCCACTTTGTACTCATCTCGATCCAGCGGGGTCAGAAGCGCGCCAGTCATGTGAAATGCGGGATGATGACCGAGGACAACAGCTATTGGGAGATTTTCCCCAGCCTCTTCCGACTCCCTGAAGTAGGACCAGAGGTGTCGAGGCGACATATATATGCCTAAATGCCGTGGGTCCAAGTACATCATCCGGTTCCAGGAAATGTTATATCGCCCTGTCAAGAGATTCTTTGATACGACGATAGGCGTGAAGTAACGATCGCCATCCATGTCCACATGTCTGACAATGGGGAATATGTTCAGATCCAGATCATCCCCCTTCACCTGATTTTCATTCACAGGGGCCTCAGTGGGAGGAAGGATGGTCATCTCCTTTTCACGGTCCTGTCTTTCAAGGATCTCTTGCATAAGCTGAGCCCTCGGCGTGTCAGGAGGAAGATCAAAGGCCATCGCCATTTTTGAGAAGGTTCCAAACGTATTCATCAAGAGTTTGAATTCCTGATTATGGCTCGTTAGCGATTTGGGGGACTCGAACAATACGGCAGGCGTTCGAGCCTCAGACTCCAGCTTTTCCATCACCGCAGTGGCTTCGAATTGATTGGGATCCACTTCTTTCTTGACACGAACCAATTCCTCCGGGGCCTGACGCTCCACGGTCTCAATCCATGCGCTTAAATCTTTCACGATTCATACCTCGTTGTTTTATCGGCTTTGCTTTTCTGACGCGTTCAGTTTCCTTTACTTTCCTTGAGCAGAATGCCCCTTCCTTCAGGACAGAAATGGATGACCGCCTTAAAATCCCCTCTCCCCTGGCGGGAGAGGGTTAGGGTGAGGGGGGGACGCTTCACTTGCGGACTTTATGGCCTCTATGATCTTGACATAACCCGTGCAGCGACAAAGATTACCTGATATGGCCACCTTTATCTCTTCCACCGAAGGCGTCGGGTTTTGATCAAGCAGGCCCTTGGCCGAGAGGAGCATCCCTGGGGTACAAAAGCCACATTGCACAGCGCCTTTTTCCAGGAATGCCCGCTGAATCGGGTGCAATTCTCTCTCATCTGCCAGACCTTCCACAGTCAGAATGTCTCGCCCATTGGCCTGCACAGCCAGAACAAGACAGGCGTTAACCGGTTTTCCATCCATGATCACAGCGCAGGCCCCACAATCTCCCATGTTACATCCCACCTTGGTCCCCGTAAGTCTTAATTGGTCCCGAAGCACTTCCAAGAGAGTCACTTTGGGCTCCACACTGAGATCATAGGCCTTATTGTTGATCGTCAGGATAATGTTGTTTTTCATATCAATCCGCTCCTAGACGCGCGAGTGCATTTCCCAGAGCCATCTCCAAGGTTCTCTGGGTCAGGACTGAGACCATGTCACGCCTATAGTCGGCAGATCCCCTTAGATCGTCAATGGGCTGGCTTTCCCGGGAAGCGGCCTGACCCGCCTTGTGGAAGAGTTTTTCGTCGGGCCTTTCACCCATGAGTATCTCCTCAGCCGAAAACGCTCTCATTGGCGTGGGGGCAACAGCGCCCAAGACAATACGTGCTGATCGAATCGCCTTGTGACCCTCATCTAATTCAAGGTAAGACGCCACATTGACTATGGAGATCTCCAGGGCCCTTCTTACGCCCAGCTTGAGGTAGCCGGATCCCGAACTTGCCTTTGGTTTTTCTATAAGGACTTCTGCCATGATCTCATCGGTTTTCATAGCCGTCTGACCGGGTCCCAGAAAAAAGGAGTCAAGAGACAGCGTCCTCTCTCCAGATTCAGTCTTTAGTACCACCTTAGCCCCATGAGCCATCAGTGGGGGCGGTAGATCAGCAGCAGGTCTTGCAGAGACGAGATTCCCCCCAACCGTCGCCATGTTTCTGATAAGGGGGGATCCGAGAGCACTTGCACCCAAACTTAGGGCGTTAAGGAACGAACAAATCTCTGCGGATTGGGCCAGCTCTGAAACGGTCTGACAGGCCTTTATTCTGAGCACCCTTCCGGAGAGATCCATCCCTGCCAGTTCCTCAATCCGTTGGAGGGAAACCAGGTTCTGCGGCGAGATGAGCCCTTGTTTCATATTCACGAGCAGATCTGTTCCGCCCGCTATAGGTCTGGCCTTTGCTCCCAGATTTGCCATGATTTGGCAGGCTTCATCCAGCGTCGTCGGCTCATGATAATGAAATCTTGGCAAAAGCATCTTTTGTCATCTCCTGGCCATACCTTTCTCGGGACTCATCGCAAGCCGTCCTCTTTCTTGGCTTCTTCCACCTTTAGACCACCCACGCGGGGGTGCGGTCTGCCGCAATCCGTAACAACGAGGGCCACAAGAATTTCGTCTGATCGGGGGGCGTCGTCCACCCTCACGGTCATGGCATCAAAGTGGGAACGGACAAATGCAGCGTCCTTGTAATGGATCGGGACATCAATCTCCGTCCCCATGCCACCTATCTTTTTGGCGGATGGTATGATGGCCTTTCCGCCACCAAGGGCGTCACGAAAGGGTTTACCCAGCTTGGGATGAAGGATGGCCGCAGCATGCTCCCGCTCCCCTTCTTCCCCCACAATGGCCCCTTTTCCATAACTTTCAGCCCTCTCGGGCGAGATTCCCAGGGCATCCACCGCCATCTTTCCGAGAATCCCTCCCAGCTCCTCCCCTATGTCCATCAAAGAAGTCAAATCATCTGCAAATTTTCCCGCAAAGGGGTTTTCAATAACGGCTATGGCCGCGGCCCGTCTCCCCGGCGGATCAACAGGGCGGCCAGAATCCCTATGGATCTCTTCTACAATGGTGACATATTTTCTGACCTGCATGTGCGAATCCTCCTTTCTATTTTTTCCTAAATGAATATGCATCTTAGTGGGACTTAGAAACCCACACCCTATGGGTGTGGTCATGTGGGACTGGCTATGCCGGTCCCGAATGGGGTTGGCGTGAGGGCCGAGATCGTGTTGATTGAAGAACCTCCGTCAAATCCCCCTCGATCCCCCTTTATAAAAGGGGGAGGAATGGTTTGCCTTGTTTCAATGATGAGGAATTCCGTTAGCACCCCCCGTTGTAAAGGGGGGCAGGGGGGATTTTTCCTGGACAGGCTACCCTGGGATTCGGCAGTGAAGCCCCCTATGGGGGGCATACTTAAAGCCGCACCCTTCGGGCCCGGATTATGTGCTCTCTTGTTTTTTCTTCTCTGCATATTGGATAACTCGCTTCTCATGAGGCAACAAGCCGTTGCCAAAAAAAGTCGGTCATGGAAAACGCTCCATCTATCGCAACAAAGGCCCCAGAAATGATCTGTTTTTGGACAAGCTCCGCTGTTTTTTCCATGGCGCTGGAGAGGGCCCGTGTCTTTTTTTCTTTGCTCAGAGGGCCAACGCTGACCGTGACCGGGATACCGGGAATGTCTGTATCTGGATCAATCTCTTCAGCTGGTCGTTGGATCACCTGTTCGTCTTGAATGAAACTGGCGTTGGCGATGCTCGTGGCAGCCGCGTCTGCAATAGATGCCTTTTCGGCAATGATCGTTACTGCCGAAGCAATACCTCTTGTGAGACTTCTCCCTCCCAGTCCACTGCTAGCGATTCCCCAAGAAGGCCTATCAGGATCCAGTTGGATCACGTGAGAGCCTGCCTCATTCCCGACAACAGGTCTTATACCCACCTTCACGGGTTCACCACCTCGTAGCCTGACGGAGACATCCCCACCGTTATTGACAACCACTTTGGTCATCCCCCGTTCGTAGAGATAATCGGCAACAGCATCCCCAATAACCCCAGCAACCGCTGCCATGGGGGTAAGGTCCTTATCCCCGGTGCTCATCACGCTGCGGAACATCTCCCTGGCCAAAGGCTCATCTATCTCTCGTGAATTATTGGGCCCGCCTCTCCCCAGCATGTGTCGGAGACGGGCAATCCGTTCAAGATAGAGAATGGATTCTTCGGCAGCCTTCATGCCCATTTCGGGTTGAGGAACCTTGCCCACAAAGGCCGTGATAAGGAGCCTCATGGGCCCGCACTCAGCCATCACATGGCCGCCTTGGAGTCGTTTGATGGTTTTCTGATAAGACATCTTGTTCTCTCTTGCCTATATGCCAGAATGCCCGCCCTCCGCAGTGGCCTTCGCAGCGAAGCAAAGATCCCGTTTGCGGGGCTACGGAGGGTGCACGAAGAATGACATCGTTTACCGGGGGTATGGGGGTCTCTTTTCAAGACCGCAACCCAAATGACGGCCCTCTTCCTTACCGCCCCCATCTCCAATATTCAGGGCTCCGGGAACAGGCCCGCCCGCCTCGCCTGAGCGAGCAGGCTCGCGCTGGCGGGCAGGCACAGGGGAGATCCATCATTGACACCACCTTGCGCTGTGGGGCTGCCGCCATAATGATGTTACACTTTGGTGCCGTCCCACAACCACCGGGCAAATGGTTGTCGGCTTGAAAAGAGACCCCCATGCCCCCGGGTGACCGAACTTGCGGGTCATGCCCCGCCCTTTAGGCCTCCGGCTCGGAGAGCCGTGAGGCTTACTCGCGTGTAGAAAAAGGTTTCATGGCATTAAAGGGCTTCATGGCTTCCAAGTGTCCGCCCATTTCATCATAATCCCTGAGCTTCATGGTATACTCGATAGGACAGATGGTGGCGGGGGTGGGCGTCCAGTAGAAGAAGCCCGACTTGACCCTTTCCACATCCACCAGGAAGTTTATGCCTCCCCCAGGCAAAATGAAAACGGGGGCTCCCCCAACCGTCAAACTGGCCTTGCTTTGGTGAACGGCCTGGGTCAGTTTTATGGGATATCGAACCACACCAGCTCTGGCGCTACCGCCGGCACCACCCACATAAATGGCTGAAACCAGGGAGGGTTCACAGCTGGAAGAGATGGCGTCTATGGCCCTTTTGGCCTCTTCTGAGATAGGGACTTCATGGAGTTGGCCATTTTCACCGAGTCGAAAGAGAGATACGTTTTGACCCGTGGTTTCCATGATCAGTATTTTCATACCCACCCGGGCCACCTTCACGTCAATCCTTGCAATAATGTCCAAGGGATTAGTGATGGAGGTTCCGCCCCATCCTCTGCCATGGTCTCCGAAGTAACGCCCTGGCGTGCTTTGTCTAAACTTGAGCCTTACGCCTGAAGGCCTTGCCCCCACGAAACGGCCTGCAACATGCTCGCTCATCAAACCCGTGATATGGGAGTCCAATACGATGACCTCATCTGCTGATTCCAGCAAGAGGGGCGCAAAAAGGCCAAGGGTTGCGCTTCCGCAACCTACTCTCATGTTGCCAGGCTTTTGGCCATCTATAACAGGGGCCTGACCCACCTGAAGCTCAATTCTACTGCCTTCTTTGATTCTTAATTTCACCCTTTTCTTATTGGCGACCTCGCTGATGGTTCTGGCCACCAGGAGGCCGTCCCGGTCCGTCAAGAGATTCACGCCCCCGATGGACAGCATCTTGGAACCATATTGTTCTGTCGCAACCATGCCCACTTTTCTCTTGCCCCGCATTAAGTCCGCACCCTCTTGGCCCAGGTTCATGTCTGTGTCTATTTTGACCATGATGGAGCTGTAGCTGAGGGGCGCTTCGGTAACCACCGTCACCACATCCACGTCTTTCCGTTTGCCTTTTACAATAAAAGGGGCCGGTTTGCAGTCCGGAGATGTTGTACCCGCGCCGATGCCGGTCATCAAGGGGCGCCGAATGGGTTCAGACGGTTCTGGCCCCACTTCCGCTTCCACCTCGCTGAACGGATGGAGCGAGGTTATGCGGATGATTTTCCCTTTACCGTTTTCGTATCGGTGGCAGGCCCCCTTATATCCCTCCCTGATTTGGCATTCGATGGGACAGGCATCACACTGTACTGCATCAGGGGGAGGGATCTCTTCCAGCTTTAAAGCTTGCTGAGGACAAACTCTCACACAAGCGCCGCACATCGTGCACGAATCATCCACGAGTGGCTTTTTATCCCTCAGCCGTATGGCTCCCACTGGACAATCCTGTACACAAAGGGTGCAGGCGTCACATTTCTCTATATTTACTTCCATAACTTCACTGCCCATTCACATGTCTCATGTAAGTTGTCATTCCGGGCTTGACCCGGAATCCAGTCGTTTTCTGGATTCCTGCGCCTGCCCCGTACCCCTGTTTTCACAGGGGCAGGCTTGATACGGGGTTCGCAGGAATGACGGGGCCTGTACTGCTTAATGACGCTTTGAATAAAAGTCATGGATGAAGACCCCCGTCGAGTTCACTTCCCGATGCCTCCCGACCTGCGGGAAGATTCTCACTGTACATGGACCAACCCTCATGCACGCTCCACCGTGGGCTGCCTGACGGCAGGGGGTGTATTTCGGCTTTTGGTGACAACAATTTCACCGTCCACCAGCACCATGGAAACACCTGGCACATCGCCCGCCTCAATGGCAGAAAGGGCATCATCTCCCACGGATCCCATAGGCGTGTCCATGATCAGCAGATCAGCTTCCCGTCCTTTCTCAATAATTCCCCGATTGAGTTTGTGAACCCTCGCCGTATTCCCCGTGGCCATGCAGATGGCCTCTTCAGGTGAAACGGGTGTCAGGCTTGCCAGATGGTTCAACACCCTGAGGATGCCCAGAGGGACAACGCCTGTACCAGAGGGTGCATCATTTCCGATGATGCCCCGTTGAAGGGCGTTATTTTCAGCCATGAGACGGGCCGTCTCTACGGCTATTTTGGGATTACCACAGTGAACGAACTCAAGGGCAAAGGATGTCTGGGTGACGAGTTGTTCCACCTCCTCCATGGAGACGGCCGTGGGCCCCCCGTTAATGTGGGATACCACGTCAGGTTCAGTTTTGATCACCTGGTCTGCCGTGACCGTACTGCTCCCCGGAATGGAGGTCCCGCCCGTATGCATCATTACAGTCATACCCTGCTTTTTTGCCCATTGCACCATAGGGGCTGCCTCCTCAGGTGTCTTTACGGAGCCGAGGCCAATCTCCCCCACAATATGCACCCCTTCCTTTGCCATTTCTTGGAAGTCTTCCTCCAAAAGACCCTTCTCCAGGATCAATGCGCCGCCTTCCACCTTGAGACCACCGGGCCTGAAGTTGGCAAAGGATTTGGCTGCTAGGATGGCGAGGGCCTTTGCGCCTGAGCGGTCTTTTGGCCTGCCAGGGAGATGGACTTCTCCGGCTGAGATGACAGTGGTGACGCCGCCGTGCAGTTCGCTGTCAAGAAAGCCCAGTTCCTTTTGTCTGGGCGTAAAATCACCCAGTACCGGATGACAGTGGGAATCGATGAGACCCGGTGTCACTGTCGTGCCTGCGCAGTCAATGGTGACTTGGGCTGCCTTTTCATCCATATCCTTTAGGAATCCCACCTCCTGGATGATGCCATCTTCGATCCATATGGCATCTGCCTCTAAGATGGGTTCCCCGATATTGCCACTCACCAATGTTCCTATGTTTTTGAGCAGGACCGTGGACATGATTTTGCCTCCCTTTGTTTGTTTACGTTGCTCTGATTTTTGCATAAACGTTCTCCGGGCTGGCTGGAAGTCTGTAAATCCGCTTACCCAGCGCATCAGCAACGGCATTAAGGATAGCAGGTGCGGTGGGAATAAGGGCGGGTTCTCCCACGCCCTTGGCACCGAAAGGACCCGTGGGCTCCTCATCCTCTATAATGATCGTTATGATCTCAGGAATATCCACACTTGTTGGCACATGGTAATCCGCCATGGAAGAGGTCTTTCCTGGTATGTACTTTTCCATCAAAGCAAATCCCAGACCCATGGCTATCCCCCCATGGATCTGGCCCTCCACATTCTGGGGATGAATGGCCTTGCCCACATCATGCGCGGCCACCACTTTTGAAACCTGAACCTCTCCCGTACCAAGGTCCACGGTGGCTTGAACCAGATGACATGCGTAGGCATAAGTGGCATAAGGATTGCCCTGGCCCGTCTCCACGTCCAAAGGCGTGGTATCCGGGTCAAAGTAACCCTGCCAGGTTAGAGGTCGTCCTCTTACATGGGCTCGACGCGCCAGCTTAGGCAGAGGGACCTTCTTCTGCTTATCCGTGGCATCCAACGCAAAGCCCCCCTTGAGGACCAATGAAGCCTTTGGCCTTTTCAAGACATCCGCAGCCTCAGTGAGTAAGACATCAGCCAGTTTTTCTGCGGCTTCTTTCACCGCGTTCCCAGAAATATAGGTCTGCCGGCTGGCAGACGTTGCACCCGCATTGGTCGTGCATTGGGTATCGGCCGCCACAAGAAGCATCTTGCTCGGCTCCAGACCCAGAATCTCTGACGCGATTTGGGTCAAGACAGTGGAGGATCCCTGACCAATATCTGCCGCTCCGGTATAAAGGGTCACATACCCTTCAGGGGCCATTTCGATTCTGGCGGTGGAGGGATTCTGAACCCCTGTATTCCCAATACCGTACCACATGGCCCCTATTCCAATGCCCCGTTTCTGGTTGGCGTTGTTTCCCTGTTGTTTCCAGTGTCCCTTTGCTGACTTGTAGTAAGGTTCAATGGTATCCAGGGTTTTTAGGATCCCTACGCTGGCTTCCAATTTCTGTCGCGTGGCCGTGGAAGCACCTGGTCTTAGGGCGTTCATCCGGCGTATCTCCAGGGGATCCATGCCCAGTTCATGAGCCAGGATATCCATCTGTGATTCGTGGGCAACGGCAATTTGAGGGGCCCCAAACCCTCTCATGGCACCTGATGTGGGATTATTCGTGTAGACACAAAGGCTTTCCACCTCCACGTTCTCTATCTCATAAGGCCCTGAGGCATGTACAGCGGCTCGCGTCGCCACTGCGATCCCGTAAGAGGCATAGGCACCCGTGTCACAGATTATTCTTGCCTTCAAAGCCAGTAGTCTACCATCTCTTCCAACACCGCTTTCCATTCGCATGATGAGGGGATGCCTTTTGCTTGTGGCCAGGTAAGCCTCTTCTCGATCATAAACGAGTCGCACCGGCCTTTCTAGATAATAAAGGGCCAACCCAATGAATCCTTGGACCGTCAGGTCCAGTTTAGAACCAAAGGCTCCACCGGTGGCTGCCTGGATGATCCGAATTTTCTCCTCATCCAATCCGAGAAGCTCAGAGACGGCCTTCTGATCATAGTGAGGATTTTGTGTGGAGGCGTAGATAACCAGCGTGCCATCCTGGTCCACATACCCTGCCCCGGCATCAGGTTCAAGATAGCTGTGCTCCAAATGGGGTGTGGTGTAGGTTTGCCTTACAACGCTGTGGCTTTTTGCTAAGCCTTTGTCTACATCCCCTTTTGTAATCCGTCTCTGAAAAAGTAGATTTCCTTTCTCATGGACTCGGGGGGCATGATCCTTTAGGGATTCTTCCGGATCAAAGACCGAAGGAAGCTCTTCATAATGGACTCGGATGGCTCTAATGGCTTGCTCAGCCGCTCCTCTGCTCTCCGCAGCCACGAGGGCGATAGCTTCGCCTTTGAAGCGAACCTTCTCCTGGGCGAGCAATGGCTGATCCTTGTTTATGATCCCGTGCAGGTTTATCCCGGGTACATCTGTTGCCGAAAAGATACGGACGACTCCGGGTATCTGCTTGGCCTTTACCAGATCCAGGGAGACTATCCGGGCGTGTGCCTTGTCACCCCTTAGTACTCGAAGAACCAGGGATTCGTCCAAATGAATATCGTCGCTGAAAAGCCTACGACCCCTGGCTAAATCTGGCGCACCAATTCTCGTAATAGCCCTTCTGATGTATTCAGCCAAGCCCTAACTCTTTCACAAAAAAGATTTCGCACAACGTCTGTATCGTATATTCAGCGGCCCGCGCGACCATGAGCTTGTTTGGATTGTCTGTCCAAGGTCTTAGACCCAACGAGCGGTAACGGTCTTCTCGTCCATGAACAGTCTCATGGAGTCAATTCTTGATTTGGCTCTTCCCAAAAAAGACTCTCTTCTTGAGCCCAGGGGAAAGAAGGCATAAGGTTGTGCCACACCCACGTTGACCCCCACATTGCCCACGTTAACTTCTCTTGTGAACTTTCGGGCATGCTTGCCATTGTTCGTTATGATGCAAGCGGAATGTCCCAGATTGGTCTTGGTATTGATCCAATCGATGGTCTGATCCAGACTCTCTCCCCTGATCAAGGCTGCCACCGCACCAAAGGCCTCCTCCTTGGCCATGGGCATGTCCACATTCACATCCTCAAGGATGATGGGTCCATGGAAGTAGCCTTTGGGGAAATCCTTTGCCTCGGCTGTTCTCCCATCAAGCACCATCTTGGCTCCTTCTGAGAGGGCGTTTTCAACCCACTGCAAAACGTTTTCCTTACCCGACTGCGTCGTATAGGGTCCAAGGTCCGTCTCTTCATCGAGGCCATAGCCCAGTTTCATGTTCGCGGCAGCCTCTTTGAATTTGCTTTTTACCTCGTCATAAATATTTCCGACGATAACCACGTTGTCCACACCAAGGCAACGCTGTCCAGTCATACCAAAGCATGCCCTCAAGAGCCATGGAA
The DNA here is from genome assembly GCA_050122535.1 of Desulfobacteraceae bacterium. GTDB lineage: Bacteria > Desulfobacterota > DSM-4660 > Desulfatiglandales > HGW-15 > JASFEQ01. The sequence goes on from JASFIT010000064.1 coordinate 13,012, forward strand.
TGGCATCGTCTATGTTCGCGTCCGGCATAATAACGAGGTGATTCTTACCATTTCCATTAATAGAAGCGGGTTTTCCCAGTTTCCCGCACAGCTCAAATAACTCCCAACCCGCTCGATTGGATCCGATAAAGCCCAGTCCTTTGATCAACGGGTGTGAGAGGATCTCCTTGTTGATCTTTCTTCCACCATGAACCAGGTTTATCACCCCAGGTGGGAATCCGGACTCTAAGGCTACCCTGCAGATGGTTTCCGCAGCAATAGGATCTTGTCTGCTTGGGCTTATGACAACCGTACAACCCGCTGCGAGGGCGTAGGGGACAAAGGATGACCAGGCATGCATGGGAATATTGCCAGGGGTGATAATCAGGAAGGCGCCCAGAGGCTCCCAAACGAGATATTCATCAATGCCTCCAGCGAGTTGCCCCATATATTCATTCTGCTTGGCCAAACCATAGAGGGCAGCGCACGCAGACTCAATATTTTCAAGGACCCGGCTCACCGAACCCCTAGATTCACCGATGGTCCTTCCATGATCTTGCGTAAGAATACGGCAGAGCTCATCATAGTGTTCCCGGAATTTTCCGTGCATTGTAAAGAGCATGTAGGCCCTGTCTCGCATGGAAACGTCTTTCCATTCTTCAAAGGCCTGATGGGCAGATTCTACGGCCCTTAGGGCTTCTTCCTTAGTGGCAGTGGGAAACTCTGCGATCACCTCATCTGTGGCGGGATTGGTATCTTCTTGAATGACGGCAGATTGAGAATCAACCCACTCACCATGGATAAGGAACTTCAATTGCCCATAATTCTTTTTCACCTCTGGTATTAATGCCATAGAATCCTCCTAAATGTTCAGGTTATACAATCACTTCCACCCTCCGTAGCAGAGCTACTGCGGAGGACGGGTCACGATTTTATGCAACGTCCGGCCACAATTCTGGGCGGGACTTAAAAAAGTAAATTCCTATACAATCAAGTTCCTATCTCAAAACCATTCTGACTACTTTATTATGATTGTCTCATTAGAAAAATTCTCAGTCTATCTTAACATCATACCGGGCAGAAAAAGGGCAATTTTGGGAAAGATCGTAATGAGGAACACGATAAAAAATATGGATATCAGAAAGGGGGCAACGCCCCGAAAAATTGTTTCTACAGGTGTGTCTTTTGCCACGCCGGCTACGGTAAAAATATTGAGCCCCATGGGTGGGGTGATCAGGCCGGCCTCCATCATCAGCACGGCGATGACCCCAAACCAGATGGGATCAAAGCCAAGGGCCAATACAATGGGAAAAATGACAGGCATGGTCAACACCATCATGGATATGGCATCCAGAAAGCACCCCAAAAACAGATAGATAATGACGATGATCGTGTGAATAAGGTATCGCGAGACGTCAAGAGCGGCCGCCCACCCGGCCACTTTCATGGGTATGGTGGAGAGTGCCAAGAAGTAACTAAACACATTGGCACCAGCCACGAGGAAGAGCACCATCACGGAGATGCGAACCGCTTCCTGCAGGGCAACAACCAGATTTGACGGGCTCAGTTTCCTTCTCAGCAGGGCGGCCAGAAACAAAACGGTTGCACCAATGGCACCCGCTTCCGTAGGCGTAAAAAAACCCAAATAGATCCCCCCCATCACCACCAAAAAAATGGCCAAAGGCTCCCATATACCCAGGAGTGCCCGGAATTTCTCCCTCCAGGATACGGATTCCGGGATGGCCGGTGCGAGGTCTGGTTTCCATTTTACCCATAAAATGACAATAGCTATGTAAGCCATAGCCAGAATCAGGCCAGGGATCATGCCCGCAATGAGAAGTCTTCCAATGGACTGCTCTGTCAACATTCCATAAACAATAAAACCGATGCTCGGAGGGATAAGAAATCCGAGCGTACCACCGGCCGCTATACTTCCCGTCGCCAGTCGGGGATGATAATTGAATCTCT
>JASFIT010000065.1:0-14931 GCA_050122535.1 Desulfobacteraceae bacterium
GAAGATATCATCGAAAAGCACGGTTTGAGTGATCCTATGGTCCTGACCCGGGACCGACTTGCGCGGGCCATTATGGGTGAAATCGCTAAGGGCCTGGACGTTGAGGGCGGGGTGATCATGGATCTCAACCCAATTCCTGAAGGAAAGATAGCCAGACTGGGCCCTTTGTTCCCTTCCAAGCGTTCTGTGGACCGCAAAGCCTTTATCGTCTCACCCACGACCCACTTTTGCATGGGCGGGGTGATCATGGACAAAAACACTGAGACTTCTGTCCCGGGGCTGTTTGCAGTCGGAGAGGTGGGCGCGGGGATCCACGGCGCCAACCGACTTGCCGGTAATGCCCTTTGCGAGGTATTCACCATGGGGCATATTGCGGGCAAAGGAGCGGCCCAGAGGTTCGGAGAAATGAGGACACCAAAGTTGCCCAGGGATGAGATCTCTGCTGAAAAGGCCAGGCTGGAGTCCCTTTTTACTCGTGGAAGGCAGGACCCAAAAACCTTGTCCCGATTACTTAAAGAGGTCATGTGGCAAAAGGCGGGGATTGTACGCTACCGGGGTTCCTTGGAAGAAATGCTCCAAAGGATTGAAGCATTCAGATCCCCGGACTCAAGATTCCAGGTCACAACGTGGACGCAATTGATAAGATATTTGGAATTCCAAAATATGTTACTCATATCAGAGATGATTTGCCGGGCAGCGCTCTTGAGGACAGAGAGCAGGGGGTCACATTACCGCAGCGATTATCCAGAGGAGGACAATAGTAACTGGTTAAAAAACATCGTACTACGCAAGGAAGAGGGTGGGATGAGATTGGAGGCCGTCCCTGTGTCCTTGGATGTGCTAGGCCCTGAATAGAGTGACCAGAACTCTTAACTAAATACGTCATCCCGGCCAAGTCCCGCGGAGCGGGACGGGAGCCGGGATCCAGAATGATTTGATTTCCCGCGACTTCCCTGGATTCCGGGTCTCGCCAAACGCCGTATCGAGCATGCGGCAGGCTTTCGGGCTCGCCCGGAATGACAGTTTGGCCGAGTTGCGTGGTAGCATGCGGGGGCAACCATAGTTTTATTGCCCGCCCCCTCATTGCAGCAATCCCGGAAATCGTGAACACTGCAAAGGGGTTTCTAGGACAATACAATGGCAAGGCTCTATCTCGTACGTCACGGTAAGGCCACAGCCAGTTGGGCCGAAGACTTTGATCCGGGTCTGGACAGCGTGGGCAAAGCACAGGCAAAAGGGGTCGCCCACACACTCGCGCCTTTAGGGCCGCTTGATGTTATCACAAGCCCTCTTTCACGGGCCCAAGAAACGGCCAGGCTGTTGTCAGACATCTGGGGTTGCCCCCAACGCATAGAAGAAAGGGTTGGAGAGATTCCTTCGCCCGCAGAAGATTTGATGGGTCGAACCAATTGGCTGCAAGACGTGATGGGGAAGAGATGGACGAACTTGGGTGAGGATCTCCACGCCTGGCGACAGGGTGTTGTTGAGGCCCTTTTGGCCCTTGATACGGACACGGTTGTGTTCACCCATTTCATCGCGATTAATGTGGTTGTGGGTGTGGCAACTGGCGATGACCGGGTCGTCTGTTTCTGGCCTGACAACGGGTCAATCACCATCGTGGAGGCAGACGGATCCAGCTTGACTCTGATTGAGCGCGGGGATGAGCCTGTTGCCGAGGATGGATCTGGGCCCCGTATTTTGTGAGGGTCCCTGATGCACCATCAAGGCATCATCTGCTGCGCTCCTCCTTGCGGCGTATTACTCCATACGCCTCAGTCGTCACTCCTCGGCGCCTTACATCTAATCCCTTGCTGGTGATCAGGAATGCTACATAACCTAATAATTTCACTTTTAGTCCCCAAATTCGAAGTTGGATTTTATGGGAATAGTGTCATTGACAAAGGTCTTGGTTTGTCATAAGGATTTGAAGGCAGATATGGCGCTGCAGGCGAGGAGTCTTGATCAGACGAGAATTGAAAGGCTCAGTGGTATACGGGAGGGAAGGACTTGGCAGATCAGATGGAGAAGCGTAACAAGCCCAGAATACAGGTCAAATGGCCCATTACCATATACACCAAAAAAGGCCCGGTAAAGGGAGAGTCGAGAAACATCACTTCGGCCGGCATATTCATACACTGCGAAGAAGAGCTGCGTCTCAATGAAGTTTGTCGGATGCGCATCAGACCGCCCCAAAAACAGTCTGTAGAGGTTGAGGGAAAGTTGATCTGGTCCAATCTTGACGGTCTTGATTCTGCGGGCCCTTATTCGGGAATGGGCTTTTCCTTTGTAAAGTGCTCTGTTGAAGGTCAGCGCCTCCTTGATGAGGTCATTTCAAGGCATCTTGAAAAATGGGAGGATGAAGAGAGGAAGGAAGGGATTAGTGATGACTATGAGATTTGATGAGCTGTTTAAAGCCACCCTCAACATGTTCAGCCTTGACTCAAAGACTGCTGGTGACCTGAGCGCAAATGATATACGAACCGTCTTCAAAGAAGTACTCAAGGCTGAAGAACTATGCCAAAAGGAATTCAGCGATCGTCTTTAGGACGAGCCAGGTTTCATAACTCCCAAAACCCACCCTGCAGAGAGTTTCCCATTTTGATCTAGTTTGACAACCCCCTTAGCCGCCTCTGGCGGGGAAAGGGGAGGGGGGAAAAGTTTACATCACCTTTGAAGGAGGAAAAAGATGGACGAACATCAGATGGATTGGAACGAGAAGGTTGCTGAGGATATCATCAAACACCTGGAAAAGCGTCGCATGGCAGGGAGTTATGCTCCCACGGCTGCCCAGGCCCGAAAGGAGATTGTAGGCATGATCCCTGAAGGGGCTATCGTCTTTCGCTGCGGCACTATGACAGCGGTTGGCATGGGCCTCTGGGAGGAAATAGATAAGGTGCCCGGGGTTCAGGTCATCGATCCCTATGAAGCGGGAATCCCACCCGAAGAGTCCCTGGAGCGAAGGCGAAAAGGCCTGGCAGCAGACGTGATGATCGCAAGTACCAATGCCATTACGCTGGATGGCAGGCTTGTCAACCTGGACGGCATGGGGAACCGCGTGGCAGCCATTACCTTTGGACCCAAAAAGGTGATCCTGGCGGTGGGCATGAACAAGGTGGCTCCTGATCTGGAGTCTGCCATGGCCCGGGTAAAGCACTACGCCGCGCCTGTCAACAACATACGCCTGGGGCTCAAGAACCCCTGTGTGGAGACCGGACTCTGCTCGGACTGCAAGACGCCGCAGCGTATCTGCAATATGTGGGGGATCATTGAAGGCCACATGATCAAGGATCGGGTCCATGTAAAGCTGGTGGGCGAAGTTCTCGGATACTGAGATGGAGAAAAGGAGGGCTTCCTTCATCTATAAACAAATGTTCAAGCCCATTCTAATGGACCGTAGAAAGGGCCCAACACGAGAACCCCAAGGATCGAAGTAGGATAAGCCCCTCAATGCAAAAAATTCCGCTTCTACTCATATTTCTGGGTCACGTCTGGGTAGATACCTCTCAGGGCATCCTTCCGGTCGTCCTAGTCAAGCTCAAGGAGCTGTTTTCCTTGAATTACTTCCAGGTTGGCCTTGTGATGATGGTTCTCAACCTTACCTCATCGGTTATCCAACCTGTATTCGGATATGTTTCGGACCATCTGCGCACGGGATGGTTCGTGCCCATGGGTATCCTCTGGACGGCCCTCATGATGGGTCTCCTGGGTTGGGCGCCAAACTACTCCGTTGTGGTTCTACTCGTGGGTTTTGCAGGTTTGGGCACGGCCGCTTTCCACCCCAGGGCCATGATGGCTGTGTATCTCATAAGCGGTTCGAGGCGTGGATTGGGTGCAGCCATATTCACCACGGGCGGTAACGTGGGGTTTGCCCTCGGTCCGGTGGTGGGAAGTTTGCTCGTGCTCGGATTGGGCATGCATGCCACCCTCGGATTGCTTATCCCAGGCCTACTGCTCTTTCTGGTCATTCTCTTCTACCCCGGAGATTTCTTGAAACGTGAGGTGGTCCGTCAAGATGCATCGCAAGGGGATCTCAACGAAAAGTCTCATCCCATTCCCTGGATATCACTCATAGCCCTCTGTCTTATCGTGACGCTGCGTTCATGGGTGTACCTGAGTTTTATTACCTACCTTCCCATGTTTCTCCAGACCCAGGGGATTCACCTGAAAAGCGCAAGTCTGATGCTTACCCTGTTTCTGATTGGCGGCGCAGCTGCGGGGCTTTATGGTGGCCACCTTTCGGACCGGGTAGGGCGGCGAGGCATCATTTGGGTAAGCCATCTTATTTATCCCGCGCTTGCATCTTTGATGATCTTGAGCAAAGGGCCCAGCCAGTGGATTATGGCGCTCACTGCCGGGGCGGCCCTACTCGCATCGTTTTCAGTCACCATTGTATTGGCCCAGGAGCTTTTGCCCCGGCACCTGGGATTGGCCTCCGGTCTGATTTTAGGATTGGGATTTGGGACCGGAGGGCTGGGTAGCGCCATTTCAGGGTATCTCGCCGATACCCTGGGTCTCTACCAGACGGTCTGGATCCTGGCTTTTGCGCCTCTGCTGGCCGTGATCTTGACAGCCTTTATAAGGACTAAACCTGAAAGCGATAAGGCAGGCCCAGCCGGTTGAACAGGTTAGAAAGGATTGACTGGGGAGCGGGCCCCTTTGATGAAAAGCGAAGGGAGGGGGGAAGATGAGAAAAAGGTATGTGATTGTTCTACCCATTTGCGTGATCCTTTGTTGTGGAGCGGCCATTTCTTTTGCACGGGCAGAAAGGGGCGTGACGGACACGGAGATTCGTCTTGGCACGTGGGGACCTCTGACCGGTCCCGCAGCCCTATGGGGTGCTGTCCCCCGCGGCACCCGATGCTACTTTGATATGATCAACTCTGAGGGCGGGATCCATGGCCGCAAAATCACCTTTTATCTAAGAGATGACGGATATATGCCGCCCAAGACCAAGGCCATCGTCAAAGAACTGGTGGAAGATAAGGAGGTCTTCGGTTTTGCCTCAGGCGTGGGAACAGCCACAGGTATGGCCGTTAAGAAGTATCTTCACAATAGGAAAGTCCCCTGGGTAGCACCCGCATCCGGGTCCAGCCACTGGGCTCATCCCCCCACTAGGTATCTTTTCAGCGTTTTTCCCCTTTATTGTGATGAAGGCGCTATCATGGCGGACTATGCCGTCACAAAACTGGGTAAAAGGAGGGTCGCGTATATCTACCAAAACGACGATTTTGGAAAAGAAGGGGGTTATGGAATCGAGTGGGGCCTCAAAAAACATGGTTTGAAGCCGGTCGCCAAGGCACCTGTGGAGCTCCAGGATTCGGATCTCAGTTCGCATTGTATGAAATTGAAGTCTGCCAATCCTGATTGCGTCATTATGTATCTGCTCCCCAAACATGGGGCCATCATACTGCAGACCGCAGCCAAGATGGGACTGAAAACCGAGTGGATGAGTTCGAGCGTATTAAGTGACACAGACATCATGTATAAAATAAGCAAAGGTCTTTTCAAGGGCGTGATCTTCACCATTTTTGCTCAACTTCCAGAGTCTCAGCACCCCCTCCTGACAAAATACAAAAAGGCCCAAGAGAGATTTGCCCCGAACGAAAGATGGGGGATATTTTTCTACGCGGGTTTCGGGTTTGTGGAAACCATGGTGGAGGGCCTAAACAGATGCGGTCGCGACCTTACGGTGGAAAATTTCGTTAGGGCCATGGAGAGCATAAAGGATTTCCAGGGCATTGGCGATAAGATCAGCTTTGGCCCCAACCAGCGACAAGGGAGCCGATCATGTTTTCTGGCCACATGCGTGGAAGAGGGGAAGATCAAGCGTCTTTCTGATTGGATGAGATCTGAGGTGGATGTGATGGAAATGGTCAGGGCGCTCTCTAGATAGGCAGAAGTTACGTTTTATGGCTTTGCAAAAGGAACAGATAGATTTTGAGCAGGCCTTGGCCAGGTTCCTTGTGGAATGCATGGGTCTTCGCGAGGATGAATCCTGTCTGGTGGTTTGCGATACAAGCCGAAAAAGGCTGGGTTCCTCTGTCTATGAGGCAGCAAAACAGATCACACGCAGGGCGAACTTATGTCTGGTCCAGATGCCAGGTCCTTTAGGTTGGCAGCCGGATACGTTGTCCCAGTTAGAAAAAGAGATGCTCACCCGGGATGTTATCCTGCTCTTGACCGGGGTGTCTCTTTCACACACCGATGCAAGGCGGCGTGCCGTAAAGCGCGGGGCAAGGCTCGCCTCTATGCCAGGGATTACTGCTGACGTGCTGCTGAGAGCAGGACGGGCGGATTACCCGGGCATATCGAAGAGGTCTGAGAGACTGAAAGACATGCTTACTGCTGCGGACTCCATATCTGTGGAGACTGAGCTGGGCACTGCCATGAAGTTCAGCGTCAAGGGGATGGAGGGGCATATGGAGGATGGCCTGTACAATCGTGCAGGCACATGGGGCAACATTCCTGCGGGGGAGGCCAGTATCGGCCCCGAGGAAGGAAGCGCTGAAGGCGTGATCGTGGTTGATTGGTCCATGTCCAGCATGGGTCGCCTGGAAGAACCTCTCCAGATTCGGGTTGAGAGAGGTCGCGCCGTAGAAATAAAGGGTAGACAGGCCGACACATTACTGCAGAGGCTCAATCCCTTTGGCCGTTCCGCTTTCACGTTGGCGGAGTTCGCCATGGGAACCAACGAATGGGCGCAATTGAGTGGTGTTGTGCTTGAGGACGAAAAGGTTTTTGGAACGGCCCACTTTGCCCTGGGCAATAACATCAGCTTTGGCGGCACAACAGACGTGCCGATCCACCTGGACGGGGTGCTTCGGGCCCCCACGGTCACGGTGGATGGCAAACGCATTATGAAAAGGGGTCAAGTCTGCTCTTGACTCTTGTTCAAGATTTTCGCAGTGAGTCGCATCATCGGGAATGTAGAAATGTCAAAGGCAAGAGCTGGAAGGGCAGGCTGGGCAAAGTCTTTGATAAGCAAGAGTCAGGGGCAGGCTTGACCCCTTTTCGTAACAACACGGGTTCTGGGAGAGAGCCTTAGAACAAAACGCGAGGGTAGTCCATCGTAGAGTGCTGCACAACCAACACCAAACCGAAAGGAGAAATACATGAACGACACACGGAAAGGGAGAACGTCCCAACCCTGGAAAACAGATAACTGGTTTGTAAGCCCATGGAATTTCTTGGAGGAAGTGAGGGCAGGCTTCCAACCCCCTGAAAAGGTAAGGATTCACGACATCACCCTGCGGGACGGAGAACAGCAGGCCGGGATCATATTTACCAAAGATGACAAGGTCCGAATTGCCGAGAAGCTATCCGAATTGGGGGTCCATCGCATTGAGGCGGGTATGCCGGCGGTGTCACCTAGAGACGAGGCTGCCATTAAGGAAATCGTGAAACGTAACCTGAACTCGGAGATTTTTTGCTTCTCTCGGTGTATGGTGGACGATGTGAAACGTGCCGCAGATTGTGGTGTAAAAGGCATCGTCATCGAAATACCCGCCAGTGCTCACCTTATTGAGCAGGGTTACAAATGGCCCCTGGAAAAAGCCATTGACCTCTCCATCAAGGCAACAGCCTATGCCAAGGAAGAAGGGCTGTACACGGTCTTTTTCACCATTGATGCCACGCGGTCTGATCTAAAATGGTTGCTGGATCTGGTAGATCGGGTGGCGACCGAAGGTCATATGGACGCTTTCACTTTGGTGGATACATTCGGTGTGCTGTCTCCCCATGCAGCCCTCTACTTTACAGGGAAAGTAAAAGAGAGGGTATCAAAGCCGCTTGAGATTCACTTTCACTCTGATTTCGGTATGGGTGTGGCCAACACGATAAATGCGGTGCTTGCAGGGGCTGAAGTCATCCATTCAACCGTGCTCGGTATCGGGGAGCGCGCCGGTAATACCCCTATGGAGGAGACTGTTCTGGCATTGTTGACCATGTATGGTATTGACGCGGGACTTGATTACAGTAAAATGAATGAGGTTTCCAAACTCGTGCAGGAGCTTTCCGGTGTTAATGTGCCCACAAGTCGCCCCTTCATCGGTGAAGGGGCCTATAGCATTGAATCGGGAATTGTTACGGGTTGGTTCAAGAATGTTTTTGAAACAGATCCGACAACCGTGTTCCCCGTGCACCCTGACTTTGTGGGACACGAGGCTCCCAGAATATTGATGGGAAAAAAGAGTGGCCTGGACAACATTGAGATATGGACAAAGAAGTTGGGCATTGAACTGAACGAAGAGGAAGCGATGGATGTCCTCCAAGGGGTGAAGCTGAAATCCCATGACCTGAAAAGGGTCCTCACCGAAAAGGAGTTCATGCAAATCGCCGAGAAGGTGAGAAGCGGAAGATAAACGATCCCATGGGGTATAACGTGGCCCGCTGAGATTGGTAAAAAGGTATTGGAGCCCGTCCGCCTAATCCGCACGTTCCATCTCAGTAAGTCGGGATCCAGGGGCCATGTGAGAAACCAACTGGCTCCCGTACCCTGAAATCTGGTTTGGATAGGATTTCATGCATTTCAAAATAGCAACCCGGGAGACCGAAAGGTTAGATGCTGCCTGATTATCCCCCCACCTTCTGGTTTTGTGCGGTCACGGCCGTTGTGATCTTTGGTATTGCCAAGGCTGGATTTGGAAGTGGCATCGGCATTGTGGCCACTCCGCTACTGAGCCTGACCATACCCGTGACCGATGCAGTTGGGCTCCTGTTGCCCCTGTTAATCATCACGGATGTGTTCTCTGTTAATCATTACCGGATGCGTTTTAACCGGCGCAGTATAAAGCTGCTTTTGCCCGGCGCCTTGTTGGGCATTGCCATTGGGAGCCTCTTCTTCAGTTCCTTCCGGGGCAACGAACGCATATTACGGTTTGCCATCGGCGTTCTGGCCCTCTGGTTTGTCCTGTTTCAGGCCTTTCGTGCCATGATTCTTGGGGTTTTGGAAAAACGCCGTCCCCATGCCACTAAAGGAATCCTCATGGGAGCCATTTCGGGATTTACGTCCACTCTGGCCCATGCGGGCGGTCCACCAGTCGCTATTTACCTTTTGCCCCAGAAGTTCCCTCGCGACCTGTTCGTTGGCACCACAGTCATCTACTTTGCCGTTGTGAATCTGGTGAAGTTGATTCCTTACCATACTCTCGGCCTTCTAAGGGTAGGAAACTTGGTGACCATCCTGATACTGGCTCCTCTTACCTACGTGGGGGTGAGGCTGGGCATTTACCTGAATCGGCGCTTCACCGATCTCTGGTTCAACCGGGTGGTCTATATCATTCTGTTTCTAACGGGCGTGCAGTTGGTTTTGGGAAAGAATATGATAGCCATGATCTTCGGATAGATACATAGAAGCCGGACGACATGGAAAGGAAACGCGGAAACAAGAAGAAAGAGAGGAAAGGACCAAGGCATTTAGTGTGGACGCTGTCGGTCTGTGCGGTGCTCTATGTTTTGGACGCGCTGCTCGTAGGGCTGCCCAGCTTGGGCACCTTCCTTTGTGTTGTCTTCATGTTGACCAATTTTGTGGCGTTTCTTTGGCAGCGTAAGGGCGACCGTGCCATTGTGCTGAAGTATGGCATCAGGTCTCTGACCCTCTGCTTGACCGTTCTTGCCATTCTGAGTACTTTCTTGTTCAACAGGCATTTGGGCCATGTGAACGCCAGACTCATCATCAAGGCGGTTGAAGATTACCGTGTGGAAAAGGGAAAATATCCAGAACGTTTGGCGGACTTGGTTCCCCAATATTTCTCGAAAGTGCCCCGTGCGGCCATCCGATTCAGCTCCAACAAATACTACTATCTACATCATAAAGACTACCATAGCTTGATGTGGGCGGAAGCGCCCCCTTTTGGTAGAAGAACATACCATTTTGAAAACAAAGAGTGGTCATACATCGACTAAAATGAGATACTCATGAGGCTGTCAGAAAACGCCCATCTGCCGTGTTACCCTCATCCCTCGTCACTGCGGCGTACTTCTCTGTACGCCTCATTCCTCGGGATTTCGGAAGCCTTGCATATGGACATTTTCCATCAGCCTTTCAGAGCTTTTTTTTCGACAGTCTCCATGCGGATAATCATTATTTTCACGGTGACCATGCCCTGCAAAAGTGCCAACGCATGGAACATTTCAGCGGAGAAGTTGTCTAAACTGGATGAATGAAGAGACCAAAAAGCCTGTCGGTGAGCCTAAGGAAGATGCCTTACTAATCAGGGACTTTTGCGAGGGAGACAAGGCCGCGTTCGACAACCTGGTCCTCAAACACAAAGATCGACTGTTCAGTTTGTGCTACCGGCTGCTTGGAGATTACGAGGAAGCGAACGATTCTGCCCAGGAGACCTTCATAAAGGTCTATCGATCTCTCAAGAAATTCAGATTGGAATCCGCTTTTTCCACATGGCTTTATCGGATCGCAGTCAACACCTGCAAAAACAAACTCAAGTCCTCGGCGTTCAGGCAGAAAAGGAAGATGGTCCCTCTGGAAAATCCGATCTCAGCGAACCGTAGCAGTCCCAGCCGGGAGATTCAGGATGATAGCCAGTGTCCGGCCATGGCGCTTGAGAATAAAGAGAGGATGAGGGTTATCCAGGAGGCCATCAATGCATTGCCCGAGGAACAGAGGGAGGTGGTTACCCTCAGAGATATCGAAGGGTTTTCGTATGAGGAGGTGGCTGAGATCACCGGTTTCAACCTGGGCACGGTGAAGTCACGTCTTGCAAGGGCGCGGCTGAGCCTGAGGAAGACGCTAAGGAGCGTGATATAACATGGACTGTGCTGAGATCAAAGAGCGCTTATCTGCATATGTGGATGACGTCCTGGACGCGGAGAGCAAGGCCGTTGTGGAGGAACATCTTTCCACCTGCAGAGACTGTCAACAAGAAATGGTATCATTGAAGGCCCTGGTCCGTGAACTGGGTTCTCTGGAATCTGTAGAGCCTCCAAGGGATTTCCTGGACCAGCTCCATGAGCGTATCGAAGCGCGCTCTTGGTTTCCAAAAATTCTCCGCACCCTGTTCGTGCCAATGCGGGTAAAGATCCCACTGGAATTTGCAGGCGCTGTTGCTGTGGCCATCCTGGTCTTCGCTGTTTTGCATACCCAAAAAGACCAACTCAGGCTTGGACAAGCACCCGAAGGCCTCAGGCAGGAGAGGGCCAGTGAGCAGGTCGCCACGAGGCAGAGGCAGGCAGAGGCTCCTTTTAGGGTTATGGAGAAGAAGGCTTACAGGGAGCGTACAGTTGATTCCTCTGGAGACTTGGCGAAAGATGAAGCCTACAAACCTCAACTCGCACGCAAAGCAGAAGAGGAGAGAATGGCCAAAGAGGATGCAGTTGAGAGGCTCAGCAAGGTTCTCAGAGATCTGGACCAGGAGCAAGGAGGGGCCCGTATACAAGAGGCTCCCCCACCAGAAAGGGAAGCCATTGAGTTGGCTCTTGTCATGAAAAAGGAGATACGTCCCGAGTCCTTAGCGCCAGGATCTGCCATGGAGGCTGACCCAGCCCCCAAAAGAAAGATGCGCAGATCGCTGGCCCTGCCCCAGGCTGCACCCTCTGCCAAACCTGAACGGGATGAAGAAGTGGATGATGCTCTTTCAGAATTAACAAAGCGCATTGAGCTCGTAGGAGGAGAGGTGGTTTCCGTAGACTATGATGAGTGGACCAAGGCACTAGCATCCATTCGCGCGCAGATCCCAGCCAGCCAAATTCATACCTTTTATAATAAGCTGAAGGAATTGGGTGACCTCCAGACGCCTCCTGAAGCAGTAACCGGAAAAGAGCATGAAGTTCTTCCTGTTTCTATCCGTCTCCTTCCTTCAAAGTAAGAAAGTTCAGAGATTCTTTCCTTAATTCATCTCAAACCTCCCTAAGAATTCCCTCCCAACACACTGCCTGAAAACCCAGAATTCCTCTCCCCCTTTAGGGGAAGAGGCCAGGTGAGGGGGTGCGGATTCCAGCACTTATACCCGCACCCCGCCCCTCTCCCATCAAGGGAGAGGGCGTTGTGGGACAGGTTCCCAACGCATTTCTCTAAAGGGGATACAGGGGGATTTTTTTTGGAACTTTTTCCTCTCCTTTTTGTCTAAAGGGGGCAAAAGGCAAGAATTGCAAAAGGAGGGCATAAAATGAAAATCATAACAAAATTAATAGCTTCGGCGGTATTTGTCGCATTTCTTCTACCCGTTCTTAGTGCTACTGCACAACCGGAAACCAGCGGGGAGAAAACCTTGTCTCCCTATTTTTTCGTAAAAAGTGATGATCCTGAATTGGATCAACTTCCCCTGAAATCCACGCTTGTGGAGGTGAATATCTCTGGCGTTATCGCAGATGTGCTGGTGACCCAGGTCTATAAGAATGAAGGCAAAAGACCCTTGGAAGCCATATATATCTTTCCCGCCTCCACGCGGGCAGCGGTTTACGGGATGAAGATGACCATCGGAGAGCGGATCATTACCGCCAACATCGCTGAGCGTGAGGAGGCAAGGCGTCGATACGAGGATGCGAAACAGGCGGGCAAAAGTGCATCTCTCCTGGAGCAACAGCGACCCAACGTGTTCCAGATGAATGTGGCCAACATCCTTCCGTCCGATGAGATCAAGGTGGAACTCAGGTACACGGAACTGCTCATTCCCACGGACAAGGTCTATGCGTTCGTTTACCCCACTGTGGTAGGGCCTCGATATACGGAGCAAAAGCAGGATGATGCCAAGCCCTGGGGGGATTGGACACGCAATCCATACTTCCATCAGGGAGAGGCCCCAACATATAGATTTGACATGACCGTCAAGCTCTCAACCGGTCTTCCCATCCAGGATGTGACCAGTACTTCCCACAAGGTGAATATAAATTATGAGGGTCCTGACTTCTCTCGCATAGAGCTGGATCCCGCAGAGAGACATGGCGGTAACCGAGATTTCATTTTGAAATACCGTCTCTCTGGTGGTCGCATCGAGACGGGATTGCTTCTTTTTGAAGGAGATAAGGAAAATTTTTTCTTGCTCATGATGCAGCCCCCAAACCGGGTCAGGAAAGAGCAGATTCCACCCCGGGAGTACATATTCATCGTGGATGTGTCCGGGAGCATGAACGGTTTTCCCCTGAATATTTCCAAGAAACTTCTGAAAGACCTCATCGGCAAGCTTCGCCCCACGGATCGGTTCAATGTATTGCTCTTTGCCGGAGGCTCAAAGGTCATGGCGCAGCAGTCTCTGCCCGCCACGCGCGGGAATATCCAAAAGGCCATAGCCACCATTGAAAGAGAGCGCGGGGGAGGAGGCACCCGACTCCTGCCTGCCCTTAAAAGGGCGCTCGCGTTACCCAAATCTGAAGGATACTCCCGTACGGTTGTTATTGCCACCGATGGGTATGTGTCTGTGGAGCCGCAGGCCTTTGACCTGATTAGGAACAACCTTGGAAATGCCAACATGTTTGCTTTTGGCATTGGATCCAGCGTCAATCGCCACCTCATCGAAGGCATGGCAAGGGTGGGCATGGGAGAACCCTTTGTCATCACCAGGCCTGAAGAGGCCGCCGAAAAGGCAAAGACGTTCAGAAAGCTTATTCAGTCTCCCGTGTTAACAGGGATTAACGTGGATTTTGGCAGGTTTCAGGTGTATGACGTGGAACCACCCAGTATCCCCGATATATTGGCGGATCGCCCTGTGATCGTCTTCGGAAAGTGGCGTGGTAAACCTGGAGGTCACATAGAAGTGCGAGGGACCTCCGGAAAAGGAACCTATTTCAAAAGAATCCCTGTCGCACAGGCAAAGCCCCTCGAGACCAACGCGGCCCTTCGCTACCTCTGGGCGCGGTACCGGATCGCTCTTCTCTCAGATTACAACAGACTCCGCCCACAGGATGAAAGGGTCAAGGAGGTGACAACCCTGGGCCTGACCTACAATCTGTTGACCGCATACAGCTCTTTTGTGGCCATCGATGCCCAGGTCCGTCTGGTAGACGGCAAGCCCGTAACGGTCAAGCAACCGCTCCCCTTACCCCAAGGCGTATCAGACTTGGCCGTGGGAAATGGAATGGTCGCAAAGCAAAGGGCCATGGCCGCACCCTCCATGGCGCTCAGAGAAAGTGCCCCTGGAAAAGGGTGGTTCACAAGCAAGGATGAAGAACTAAGTTCTCTTCGGAAACCTTCAGAAAAGAGGCAGATAAAGATCAGTAAGGTCTCTGTTGCAGAAGGTCTCTCAGAGGATACTGTAAAGAAGGTTATGGAAAGAGAAATGCCGGCCATTGACGCCTGCTACAAGCAATGCTCAGGGCAGGGAACCAGGCCAAAGGGCCAGGTCGCCTTCACCCTGATTATTGGCCCGGATGGCCGCGTCAAAAAGGCGCAGATAGAGATGGGCAAAGCAAAATACAAAGGCTTTGAGCAATGTGTGGTCAAATGGCTAAAGACCTTGAAATTCCCGGTGCAGACCGGGAGGAAGGACATGGAGGTCACCATTAACTTTGCGCTGATCTAGTGTCCGATTTTGTGACGCCGGCCTTTCAACCCCCCCGGGCCGGCGTCATCTAAAAAAGGACCTTGTCCCCGCCTTTTCACACCCATCATTTTCCCTATTTACACTTCCCCTCCATCTTGTTATTTTTGCATATCATGACCTCTTTTCCAGCGAAGGATTTGCCGAACGCGGCGTTCCTTTTTTCCAAGCGGAGCGTATACAAGGAAAGCAGGTGATTCATGAAAAAGGTCTGCCTCACATTAGCCTTTTCCGCGCTGCTCATTTCTTGCGGGTCTGCAGTCGCTGAACAGGCTCCCGAGCAACTTCTCAAGACAATTGTTCGGATACAGGCCACGGTGCCGGAAAATGCACGCACAGCTGTTTCTCTTGGGACAACCCGGGAAGGAAACGGCGTGGTCATTGACAAAGAAGGTTATGTGCTCACCATCGGCTACCTGATTTTAGAGGCAGAGCGCATAGA
>JASFIT010000066.1:0-14868 GCA_050122535.1 Desulfobacteraceae bacterium
TAAGCAGCACCTTTCTTCTCTACATCCCACACCCTTTGCAGATAAAGAGAACCATTCATGTTTCCAATGCGGCAAGTGGGGTTTGGGGAGGGTTATCGAGTGGAATCATTCAGGCCTTCCAGAGAGAACTCTCCTTCAGACTTGAACGGAACGACGGATGGTACTAAGGGGCCTCCACCAAGACGGACACGTCCTGATAATTTGTATTGGAGTTTCTCTTTGCCCGGTAGATTAAGAAATCCCCTCACCATTTCCAGCACAGAGGAGTAGAGGGTAATGGGGACTGTATCTGTTCCATAAGATGGGATTTCCTTTTCCACTTTTGATACACCTGAGGCGAACTTCCGGCCATTGAGTTCAAGTTCACAATCTATCCCTTTTATCTCAATAGGAATATCATTTGTGTTGAATACCCTCAGTTGGATCTGAAATATGCTTTCAAAGGCCTTTACCTCCTCCACCTGTATGTTTGCAAGGGTTACCCGAGGAGGCTCTAACGTTTTCCCGACTCCTGCGCATCCGGCTAAGGAGAGGGCAGAAAAGGCTGATATAATCAAAAGGGTCAAATATTTCATAATTCGAAATGACATGGCTGTATCTTTCTGTAATTGAGATAAAGGTTTGGGAGTTGAAATACAAGAGGCGTGAATAGAAATCAATCACTTTTTCTCATATTTCTCGCGAACTTTCTGAACGATCCCGGCTCGTTTCAGCTGGTCGCGTGGGTCTAAATCTGGCCTATCGAGAATTTTGTGGAGGTAATTTCTCTGTCTTTTAATCGCCTCCTGATAAAGGTTCGAAGTGATGTCCCACCGCAAGACGAAATGTGAAGTCATAAATCTGTCAACCTTATCGAGGATGGTATCTAAACATTCTGTGACAAATTTGTAGAAGGTGACCGTCTTCTTTAGAAGATCCACCTCACTCTCGTATCCACCCACATCGGCCTCTTCGAATTCGTGATAGAGAAAGAGGAGTTTTTCCAAATAAGACCGATCAGCCATCTGGGCCATTAGATCTGAGGCAGTTAACAACTGGGAAAGGAGTTCGACCTGAGCCGATGGAAACGTCAATTTGGAATGGTCTATGTTGATGTCTGTGGCGAGGATCATAATACGGCCCGCTGCAATTTCGTCCTCAGACAAGCCGAATTCCGGACCGAAGCGTTTTAGTAAATGGGCACTTCGCTGCTCGTGGTGGACAGTATATTTGGCTCCAGTACCTTCCCCGTCATGCTCCTCTTGAATATATCCCACGTCATGGAAAAGGGCGGCAATGAGGCCCAGTGCAATATGTGGCTCAGTAAAGCCTTCAGCGTTGAGCTGAGCGCCGTGGAGTAGCCTAGCCATGGCGAGAAAGGTTTCGATAGTGTGCCGGAGGTCATGGTATTCCGTGTTGCAGGCCTTGAAGCCCGGGTGCTTTCCCTCGTAGAGCCTAACTGTGGTATTGAATGCCTCTGTGATAGGATCCTGGTCCAAGTCGGGTGATACCATATTGAGGATGATATGAACCTCGTCAAGCACGTCCTTTGGGGATTCTGTATTTATGAGGTCGTAGAGCTGCTTGTCTTTTGTCATATTTTGCTAGGTCAAATGCTTAACATGTCAGGGGGGAATTGGATTTCAATGGCTTCCTCCGGGCAATCCTGCCGACAGGACCCGCAGTGCCAGCACTCCTCAGGATATCTCAAATAAGGAACATCTGCGTCCTCAGAGATATTCATGTATATGGCGTCGGCTGGACAGATATCGTCACAGGTGCCGCAGCCAGAGCATTTTTCCATGTCAAAGATGGGTGGCATTTTTTTCTCCCAATCGCCTCGTTAACCGTTATGTGTCGGGCGCCATTGCGGGTCCCGCGCAGGTAGCTAGAGCCTTTTTCATCACCGTGCTAAGAAATAGTTTCAAAAGAACAGGAAAATTCATCCCCTTTCTTTTGAACAACCACGAGACCGCACCACTTAGCATTGTCTGTGTCGGGAAAGTCCAGCCTGTGGTGGTAGGGCTTGTTCCTGCTTTCCGTACGGAAAAGGGCTGTGTGCGCCATAACTTTACCTACTGAGAGAATGGAACGGGTCTCGTGGGAGCGCATGAGTTCATGAAGGTCATTCGCCTTCATCTCATCCAGGTACTGCTCAATGCTTTGAAGTTTGTCTATCCCTATCTTCAACCCTTGCTCACTACGCATGGGGCCAACATGTTCTGCCATGACCTTCCGAATCGCATCTTCAATCTGACGATATGGATACCCTGAGGTACGGTTCAGTGGCTCCATGAATCGATTGATCTCTTCACGGCTTGTGGATGTGGGTACAGAATCAGTACGCTTTAGGCCGAGGGCATAATCAGCAGCTGACTTGCCCGCCTTGTACCCTCCGGCCACCGCGCCATGGACACATCGATTGTGGTCCGCCGCATCTCCAGAAGCGTAAAGTCCTGGTACCGTGCTTGCTGAATCTTTGTCTATTTTGACACCGCTTCCCGTAACCTCGGTTGGACCTGCTTGCATGCCTTCTGAAACGGTGACCTCCACAGGTTTTGCCCCTAGGTCCTCCCCCCTCTGAGCAAGATAGTCCGGAAGGGTGTCCTTATCATAGCCCAGTGTGGTCTTGAGGTGGGCCAGATCCTTATCGTTTAGGTGACGGCAGTCAATGTAGATGGGACCATGGCCCTTTCGAAGCTCCTCCAAGGTGTAAAAGACCACCTCATAACGCGGTGCTCGGTTACCCATGGGATGGTTCTTCTCCATAAAGTACTCCCCTAAGCCATTGAGAAAGCGCCCCCCCATCCCTACAAGGGCATTAAAGCCGGGTGCTGCAAAGCCCTTTGGCAAAAGGGTCATCCGCATGTATTCCATGTTCGTGAGGGCAGCGCCTGCGTTAAGGGCCATAATTTGTCCATCCCCTGTATCAAAAGGACAAAGCCACGTGTTAAAGGGGTTGATACGCGGATTTTCATACAGGCGATTCGTATTCCCAGTGGCGATAATCGTTGCCTTGGCGTGGATAACATAGAAGTTCCCAGTGCGAATGTGAAAACCGATACCTCCCACCACGGCACCCTGGCGGGTCAAAAGATCCACCATAATCACCTTATCCAGGACAGTGCAACCCAGTTTCCTGACGGCGTCACCCAAACAGGGCTTGAGCCTTTTCCCATTGAAGTTGATCCAATAGGTGCCTGGTTGACCCATGGAGCCGGTCCGGTAGAAGGAACCATCAGGTTGCGTAAGGGGATTTCCAATTCGGGCCATGCGCTCAATGGCGTCGGGCAGTTCTGCACAAAACACGGATTCGATGATGGAAAGGTGGCCGGTGCCTCGGCCAATCTTTTCCACGTAGCTCAGGAAGGCATCCTGTGTATCCCATTCAGGGTCCTGGTTCAAATAGGCGAGAAAATGGTCCACACCACCTCCCACATCGCCGCTCCTGTTTATGTTGCCCTTATCAGCAACAACCACGCTGACACCCTTTTCAGCAGCGCCCATGGCGGCGTTGGTGCCTGCTAGGCCACCACCTACGATGAGTACGTCGGTAGATAGATTGCTAACGTCCATGGCAAACACTCCGCCAAATTAATTATTAAGGAAGAAGTTCTTTGCATAATTATGTCGTGCCCAAAGGGTCTTTGCGAGCCCTTCAAATTCCTCAGGGTGAACTCCGCGAAGCAATCTCTTCCTGCGTAAGTTATCGTGCGTCCTAGCCTTTATGAGATTGCTTCGTCGCTTCCGGCTCCTCGCAATGACTCTGTTGTTTTTCGGTACTATTCAAGTTATTCTTGGGACGTCACACCAGATCCATTTTTTTTCACTGCTCTTCATGCATCAACCTCAACATATTCCCAGAGTATATCATCTCTTTATCTGCCTGAGGAATGTTCAGGCTCTCGATAGAGGTTATTGCCTCGCGAATATCTCCGATGACATGGGGATAATCGGAGCCAAGAATTAAGCGACCGGCACCTACGAAGGAATAGGCACACATGAGTGCAGGCTCGAAAAAACTGACCGTGTCATAGTAGAATCTTTTTAGATAGTCTTTGGCCGGTCCTGAGATATTCTCCTGGCACTCTGGATAGGCCTCATAGCAATTCTGTACCCGTTCCGCCAGATAAGGAATGGCACCACCCAAGTGAGAGACAACGAACTTGAGATTAGGGAACTTATCCAACACCCCACCCATGACAAGTCGTATAACTGCTACACAGAGCTCCATCTCAAAGCCGATCATGGGACCAAGACGGTAATCCTTGTAAGTTTCCTTGTCCGCAGGTGCCCGGGGATGAATATGAATGGGTAGATCATATTCAGATATGCGCTCATAAAACGGATAAAGGCTTTGGTGGTCCAGACCCATACCGTTTATGTTTGTGCCAATACAGGCCCCTCTGAACTTGAGCTCGTCAATACTGCGCTCCAGTTCTTTGAGGGTTCGGTCTGGATCAATAAAGGGCAGGGTGGCGAAGCCCATGAAATGGTCCGGATGGTCATGGCATATCTGGGCAATCTCATCATTAACCACCTTGGCCAAGGTCTCCCCTATTTCAACGGGGAATATGTCTACGCTAGGGGCGGACAAGGTTAGGATCTGCATATCAAACCCTGCCTGTTCCATGTCCTCCAGGCGCTGGTTGATGTCATTCATGGGGGATGTGATGGTAACAACGCGGGTCCCATGCTGGACGAGGATTTGCCTGTCCCACTCATCCCTTTCAACACTCATACCGACGGTCGGTCCGTCCTTTTCCAGTTGTTCTAAAAACCTTGTGGGATAAAAATGATTGTGGACATCGATTTTCATGCTTTTCTCCTTGCTGAAGTCAGAACATTACGAGTATATGCCAGAATGCTAGCCTTTTAAAGCGGGGGTGAATGGCATCCTTTTGAATTCCCCTCCCTCGATGGCCCGTCCTCCGTAGCAGGCTACTGCGGAGGATGGAGAGGGGATAAAGCGGAGTCATTTTCACCCGTTAATATTTTGGGCGCTTCGTCTGCCTTGCTCTCATTACATGGCTAAATAGAAATAGGGCCTGATAGGCCAATCCTACTGCCCTGGTTATTGGGTTAGGAATGAATATACAGAGGCCGCTCAAGGCGAGAAGAGCGTTTTCCCACCTCCTCAGTTCTGTCAGAAGAAAACCTTCAAATGCCACACCGATAGATATGGCACCCAATGTGACAAACAAAAAGGTTTTTATAATTTGTAGTGGGGAGCCGATCATTAGGATACCGGGGTTAAATATGAATGCCCAAGGAACCAGGTAAGCCGCGAAGGCAAGGCGCATGGCACGGAATCCCGTCCTAAAGGGGTCTCCACCAGCGATGCCAGCAGCGATATATGCATCTACGCATACCGGCGGTGTGATGAAAGAAAGGCAGCCGAAGTAGAATAAGAACATATGTGCAGCAATGGGTTCCACGCCTGCCCTGATGAGGGCAGGTGCAAGCAGGACGACTGTTAGTATATAGACACCCACAGTAGTCATGCCCATGCCCAATATGAAGGCGGCAAAGCCCGTCATGAGCAGGATGACCATCAGATTGCCGCCACTTATGGTGAGAAGCTCAGAGGTGAACTTGGTCCCCGCCCCCGTCATCTGGATGGCGCCCACAAGGATACCAATGGCCGTGCAGAGGGGAATAATGGGCAACATCCCCCTCGCCGATCCTTCCAGGGCTGCAAGCAGTTTCTTAGGATTGAGTCTGCTCTCCTTTTTAAAGGCGCTCACAAGGATCAATGCCCCTAAAGTGTACATAATTGATGTTTGGGCCGTGTAACGGAGAACCCCCAAGAGGAATATGAGGAGGACAAAGGGTAATAGATACTGCCAGCCTCCCATCAAGGTCTTTCTAACAGAGGGTAAATTTTCTCTCGGCAGCCCTTTCAGGCCCATTTTGGCCGCCTCCAGGTCCACCTGAACTAGCAAAGTGGCATAATAGGCGATGCCGGGAAGGAAGGCCGCGACACAAACGCTCCAATAGGACATCTGAAGGAATTCGGCAATTAGAAAGGCCGTTGCGCCCATGATAGGGGGCATAAACATGCCGCCCAGGGATGCGGTGGCCTCCACAGCACCTGCGTAATTATTTTGGTAGCCGGTCTTTTTCATGAGGGGAATGGTGATCTGGCCGGTTGTGGCCACGTTCGCTGCGGTGGAGCCTGATATGGTCCCAAAGAATGTGCTGGCCACAACCGCTGCCTTGGCGGCTCCGCCCCTAAAGGATCCGGCTGAGGCGAGGGCAAGGTCATTAAAAAATTGGCTTGCCCCCAGGGCCCTTAGAAATCCTCCGAATATGATAAACCCGGCTACCATTGTGGAGACAATGCCTATGATCATCCCCCAGAATCCCTCCGCACTGAGGTACATCCAACCAATGGCCATAGGATAGGAAAACCCGGTGCTGCGTAGAAAACCTGGAAAGTGATTGCTGTAGATCGCATAAAAAAAGAAGAAAACGATGAGCACAGCCAGGACCCACCCGATCGTCCGCCTGGTGGCCTCTATGACTGAGAGGAAGAGAAGGGAGGCGATCACCATCTCGTATGGATAGGTGATGAGCCTCCCCTCGGCGACTAGACTATTGGCATTTACGGCTATATAGGCACATCCCACAGAGATTATGAGTATGGGCAGGAGGTCGTACCACTTGAGCTTATCCTTTGTCATCCTCGTTCCAGGTGGAAAGAGGAGATAAACCAGGATACAGATAAGTCCAGCGCTGATGGCCCGGTGCGTAAGGGGGTAAATCACAATCCCCAAGTAGAAGAAGATATGGCACAGATAGGAGAGGCTATAGACAGACCAGATCAGAGCCACAATCAACGCGAGCCTGGACCTCAGACCACGGTCTTTCCAACGGGTACCCACCTCAAACTGATCCAATGCTGCCCCTCCCGAGCCCCTTTTCACCCCCTCCCAAAGTGTTCCTCAGGGTCAGCCCCGCACGTGGTACGGGGTGGGGTTCTTTCCCTCTCGATTATTTCATCAACGCCTTCTGTCTTTTTAAGATTTTCTCCTGATAGGCCTGCGCCTCTGCTGTCCAGAGACCCTTCTCTTTAAAATATCGGATAGAACCCTCGTGATAGGGGACGGCCAGGTTCACAGGCCGATGTTTGAGGGACCAGAATTTAGCGGCCGGATGGGTATCTGCAAATTCGTCGGTGTGCTCAAATATGGCTTTAACGACTCCATAGACGATTTCCGGATCCTTGTTGGCGGATGTGAACATGGCGTTTTGATAACAGACGGCATTGGGTACAGGGCTTTTGTTTCGAAAGCGAGGATCATTGGCCGCTATATCCTGTAGAAAATAACCTTCCATCTTTTTGATCACGTACTGGGCCTGTTGTGAATTGAGCTGGACAAAGACGCACTCCCCCTTCGCCTCGTTGACTTGCATCACAAAACGCGGAACAACAGGGTACAGGATTGCATGCACTCTGCCTTCGATAAGTGCTCTGATTCCCTCTTTGATGCTTGAGAACGCCATAGAAGCCTTCAGATCCTTCACTGTGAGGCCTGCAGAGCCCAGCTGATTCAAGGTCATTTCGTCAAACATGGGGTTGGCCTTGAACTTGTTGTAGACCACTTTGCCCTTCAGATCGCCAACACCGCGAATGCCCGTGTGCGGTATGGTCCAGAAGCCGAACATATAATCATGTCCCGCTGCAACAGTGCGAACCGGCTGGGGCCCCATCTTGGAATAGAGCCCACGCCCAAGGAAGGCGTTCAAGATGTCGGCAGCGTTGTGATTGGCAAAATCACACTTCCCCTCTCTCATCATGGGTAACCAGAGTTTGGGACCACCCAAAGGCTGCACGATCCAGTTTTCTATGGGCGTATATTTGGGTACCACTTTACCCACCCCCACGAGCACCATATGGACCGACGCCCCTGGTGCCGGTGAAATGACGGCCACATCTTTAGGCCATTGAGCCCCCCAAACAGAGCTGATTATTAAAAAAGAAATTAGCATGGCCGATAGGGCCATCCTTATCAGTCTCCCTCTCTTGAAAACATGCCTCTCTCTCATTTGGAAACCTCCTGTAAAATGGTTGATAGGATTTAGTTAGAACTCACTGTTACCTGAAAAACGAACGGAATGATGTCTCAAGAACTATTAAAAAGGTCCAAGTTTAAAGTGAGACTCTAGGAAAAAGAATAGTTCCTTCTGCTTGGTGTGGTTGAGTAGTTAGCCTGATCTGAAGGCTCTGTTTTCACACTGACCTCGGACTGAACCGCAGATCAGGTCCCAGAGGACGGTCAAAAAGAAGCTTATGTCTGAAAAAGGTTACGAGGACTGCCGTTACAGGGCTGCAGGATAGGGAAAAGGCAAATGCATGTCAAGGCCAAAGGCCCCCCTCTCAAAGGCGCTTCGCTTGGACTCCCCACCCTGTGGGTCGATCCCCGGTTTCGCAGGGCTTAACTTGGTGCTGATACCTTCCTGGTAGTCAGGAATGCTAGATAACCTGCTAATTTTAATCCTAATACCCAAATCGGACAATGAATTTGGGGAAGGGAAAACAATTGATTAAAATAGTTCTTTAAGGTAAAATTAACTTCTTTATGGAACAATAGGCTGGAATGAAACATTTGCCAGCTATTCCGTTGCATATTGTGTCTATATGACCTCATTTGAGCCTGAAAAATTTGGGAAGTATTTGCTTCTAGACAGAATCGCCGTGGGCGGTATGGCTGAACTATATAGGGCCATGATGACGGGTGCTGAAGGGTTTGAAAAGCTCATTGCCATCAAGAAGCTCCTCTCCCATCTCACTGTTCAAGAGAATCTGGTCGATGCATTTGTAGGGGAGGCCAAGCTTGCCGCTCTGCTCCAGCATCAGAATATCGTGCAAATCTACGATTTCGGTAGCGTGGACGGGGATTATTTCATTGCGATGGAGCATCTATTCGGCAAGGATCTCCGTCTCATCGTGGACAAGTCAGAAGAAAAAGAACTACCACTCGGTTTAGAATATGCGCTCTATATTACCTCCCGGGTCTGTGAAGGGCTCTATTACGCCCACCACCTTAAGGACTTAGAGGGAAATCCCCTCCACATTATTCACAGAGATATAAGCCCTCCAAACATCTTCATAACCTATGACGGCGAGGTGAAGATCGTAGATTTCGGCATCGCCAAGGCGGCTAGCCAGAATACCGAAACCGTGGAAGGGGTGATTAAAGGCAAGGTCTGCTACATGTCTCCTGAACAGGCTGGCGGGCAAAGTGTAGACCAGCGCTCTGACATTTTTGCAACGGGAATACTTCTCTATGAGATGCTCACCGGGGAAAGGATGTTTGAGGGAGAACCCTTACAGGTACTTCCTAAGGTGTGCGAAACGGAATTTGAACCGCTGGACCAGGTGGTCAAAGATCTACCCCCTCAGCTCTATGAGATCCTTCAGCGTGCTCTTGCCAAGGACCCTGATCAGCGCTACCAGTCAAGTGGTGACATGCTGTCTGACTTGGAAGAGTGTATGCATGAAAACGACCTTAGGCCAACCGCCCGGGGACTTGCTCAATATATGAAGGCACTTTTTGAAGAAGAGATCGCCGCTGAAGAGGGGGCTCTGCGCGAGACAGCTCAGATCCAAGCGGTGGATGAGTCCGAGGCAGCATCGGAGACCATCGCTCTGAATAGGAAGAGCGAGAAGACCAATGTGCTTACTCCCAAAGAGTTGTCCGGCGGTGTGAAAACAGGCAAGGCCAAATATGGGGCCATCGCGGTGTTTGCTATAGTGGTTATAGGTGTCGTGTTCGCTCTCCAGATCAAGGAAGGGCCCGTGTCGCAGCCTGATAGGGAAAGCCCAGTATTACCGACAAAACCCTCCATGCAGGCGACGGTTGAAAAATCTTCCAACGCTGGAGTTTCAAAAGCGGACTTTGCTCCACCCAAGCCAGTTGTCACTGAAAAACTTGAGGCGGGCATGCGGGCCTTAAAAGAGGATCAATACGCTGCAGCAGTGGCCCTGTTCGAGGAGGTCTTGGCCGATGAACCCGTGTTGAAAAATAAAGTTTCGGGTCCCTATGCCCAGGCTTTGGTAGGGCAGGCCGCCACCCTCGTAGAGAAATCCCCTACTAATGCCGAATCCCTGTTCCTCAAGGCTATTAAATCGGATCCTAAAAGCGTCCAGGCACACTTTCAATTGGGTCACCTTTATATGAATCAAAAAGAATACACCAAGGCCATCGGCGTCTATCAGAGCGTGGCAAGGCTGGATCCACGCTTCCCCGAGACTTTCTGGAACCTTGCTTTCATCTATGCTCAGACCAAAAATTACCCTAAAGCAGAAGAAATGTATGGCCGGGTGGTTGATTTAGCCCCAACGTATCTGGATGAGGCCCTTTACAATTTGGCAATTATCCAAGAGAAGCAGGGGAAAAGGGCTGAAAGCATAAAGAACCTGGAGAAGGCCCTCCAGGTTAACCCGAATAATCAAATGGCAAATAAATACCTTCACAGGCTCAAAAGGGATTCTAGGAAAAACTGATGAAGTCTGGCTTCCAGAAGATGCGGCTCGCAGGTTTGCTGGGATTTACTCTGCTCTGGGTTTTTGCCGGTTGCGCCCAGATGCGCGACGCGGGCGAACGACCGCGCAAGGGTCCCGCATATTACGAACACAAAGTAAAATGGACAGGTGAAAGCCTTTCCATCATTGCCAAATGGTACACGGGCAGCTTCGAAAACTGGACGGTGTTGGCCAAGATCAATCCAGGCATGGATCCCAACCGGATCAAGATCGGGGAGAAAGTCCGTATCCCGGAAAATCTGATGAAAACCCAAAAGCCCATGCCTGAAAGTTTTGTGGCCAGCCTTAGCCCTGAAAAGAAGAAAGCGCCACCAGCAACACCTGAACCCAAAGCATCCAAACCAAAAAAGGCCAAGATCGCACCACCCGAAGAGATCAAGGATAAGCCGCCAGTAAAGCCCGCATATTATGAACACAAAGTAAGATGGTCGGGTGAGAGCTTGTCCATCATTGCCAAATGGTACACGGGGAGCCTGGATAACTGGAAGGCTTTGGCAGAAGCCAATCCCAAAATAAATCCCAGCCGGATCGATCTGGGCCAAAAGATTCGAATTCCTGGAAATCTCTTGAAAACCCGAGAACCCATGCCAAGGAGCTTTCTTGCCGATGCGGGTAAGAGGAAACCAGAAGCACCACCTTCCGAGCCAGAACCCCCACTGCCGCCAAATGATAAGGAAGAACCTCAGTTGGTTGGTCCCAAACCGTACCCCAAGAAGTAATCACCTTCCATCTTTCCCCTTGCCCGCCCTCCAGCCGAACAGGCGATGCGCAAGGTCAAGGCAGGCGGGGAGAAGCGAATTAGGATCTAATATGGTATGCTATGATCATATTTTGGGAACGTACCCTTCACCGTACCCAGAGGAAGGGTAGAGGAGAAACGCACTCAGGCGTTATTTGCCAATCGTTTAACAAGTACCACCCACAGGATTGGAGAGTTCTATGATGGCCAAAAAACCGTCCCATGAAACACTGGAACAAAGGGTCAAGGAATTGGAAAAAGAGGCTGCCAAAAGCAAGGCAGCGGAAAAGGCCCTACGGGCCAGCGAAAAGAGGCTCTCAGAAATTATGGAGGGAAGCTCCATCCCTACTTTCGTCATCGACAGGGATCATGTCATAACCCACTATAATCGCGCTATGGAGAATCTGACGGGTACTGCTGCAAATGAAATCATCGGGACCCGGAAACAGTGGATGGCCTTTTATGCCAAAGAAAGACCGATTTTGGCTGACCTTGTTGTGGATAACGCATCAGGGGAGGAAATAGCCCGTCTCTATGGGATCAAGTGTCGAAAATCCGAGGTGATAGAGGGGGCTTACGAGGCAGAAGATTTTTTCCCTGACCTGGGGGAAAAGGGCAGATGGCTTTTCTTCACCGCAGCGCCACTGAGAGATGCGAAAGGGAGCGTGACAGGGGCCATAGAAACCTTGCAGGACATCGGTCAGCGAAAGCAAGCTGAAGAAGCACACCTGAAAGCGGAGAGGCTCTACAGAACCCTCCTCGATTTTGCCCCGTACCCTATCGTGGTCTTCACCCTTGATGGACGGGTCTCCTACTTGAATCCCGCCTTTACGGAAACCTTCGGCTGGACATTCACGGAACTTGAAGGGCAGCGCATTCCATATGTTCCTCAAGAGCTTCAGCAGGAAACCACGGAAAACATCAAGAAACTGTTCGAAGAAAAGATCATATTGAGACACGAGACCAAACGGCTCACCAAGGACCGCCGCACTCTGGATGTGGTTATGCGGGCAGCTGTCTTCTCAGAAGATGAAGATGAGCCAGCCGGTGAGCTTGTTATCCTTAGAGATGTGACCGAGCAGAACAGGATTGCAAGGAACAACGAGGCCATGCTCCGCATCAGTATGGCCCTTCCAGAATACCCAGATTTGGAAGAACTTCTGGATTATATCAGCAGTGAAGTAATCCAACTCTTAGGTACAGAGGGAGCCCTTGTGGTTCTGCTTGATGAGCAGAGACAAGAGATTTTTTTCCCCGGCGTCGCCTATGACGACACAATAACCCAGAGGAGGGTAAAGGAGGTTCGATTGCCGATCGAACAGATGGATCAGGTGGTGGCGGGCAAGGGCGCCAGGTTGGGGGAGCCGGTTATTGTTAATGATACATCCACGGTGGACGGATCTTATCCGATCCGGGATGAAAAGCTTGGATACGAGACCAGGAGTTTCCTTCAGGTCCCACTGAAGAGCGGTGATCGAATTATTGGGTTCTTGACGGCCATCAATAAAAAGGAGGGGATTTTTCAACAGCGCGACGTAGAATTGCTCAACACCATAGGAGGAACAGTTGCGCTTTCCATTGAAAACGCCAGGTTTTCTGAAGAACTGAAGCAGGCATACAGGGAGGTTAGCAGCCTAAACAGGGCCAAAGACAAGGTCATCAACCACCTGTCCCATGAATTAAAGACACCGATCTCTGTGCTCTATGGTTCTTTCAGGATTCTTGCAAAAAAATTGGCACAATTGCCAGAAAAGAGCTGGAAGCCAACCTTGGAGAGGGCGCAAAGAAATCTGCAACGCATACTGGATATACAGCACCAGACGGACGACATTATGCGCGAGAGACAGTACAAGACCTATGACCTCCTTTCATTGATACTTGAAGAATGTGCCGATGAACTGGAAGTGCTCATTGCTGAGGAAGTGGGAGAGGGCCCGGTCATCGGACGCGTCAGGGAAAAGGTTGAAGAGATATTTGCGCCCAAACAAATTGTACCTGAAACCATTAAGTTAGATGCGTATGTAAACAAAAGACTTGAGCACCTCGAAGCATCATTTTCTCACCGCCAGGTGGAAATCAGAAGCCGCCTTAAACAGACGCCGCCTGCATATGTACCCCGAGACGTCCTGCAAAAGGTGATTGACGGTCTTGTAAGGAATGCTGTGGAAAATACCCCGGACCAAGGGAAGATGGAGATTATGGTGCAAAAAAGGGGAATTGGCAGTGAAATCATTGTGCGCGACTACGGTGTGGGCATAACGGAAGAGCATCAAAGCAGAATATTTGAGGGGTTTTTTACAACCCGCGAAACCATGGATTACTCCACCAAAAGACCTTTTGACTTCATGGCCGGTGGGAGAGGGGCGGATCTTTTACGCATGAAGATCTTCTCCGAGCGTTATAATTTTCGGATAGAGATGAGATCTTCTAGATGCCGATTTATACCCCAGACGAGCGATATCTGTCCCGGCAGGATCAGCGCGTGTGACTTTTGCACGAAACAAGAAGACTGTTACCAGTCCGGGGGGACCACCTTTTCCCTCTATTTCCCCCCTGCTCAGGAATCTGCTTGATCTTTATTTATGGTCTCTCAGGTACAGGGTGTCACTCGTCTTTCCATCCTCCGAAGCAGGCTACTGAGCCCGTCCTCCACAGTAGCACCGCTACGGAGGATGGAGAGGACGGGCGCGCGGATTCCCCGCCCCTTTGAGACCGTATGGCAATTCGTCATCCCGGCCAAATCCCGCGTAGCGGGATGCGAGCGGGGATCTAGGACGATTTGATATTACAGGAACCTTCTGGATTCCGGGTCTCGCCCAAAATCGTTGGGCTCGCCCGGAATGACAGCTTTGACGGATTGGGACACAGGCTCCCGAATGGGAGGAGATGTTTTATTGAAAAGCTAGATGCCCCGCCCTTTAGGGCGGGGAGCTTCACAATTTGAGGAGGAAAACCAGATATGAGTCAACGGAGCTGGTTTCGCCCTTTCAAAATCCTGCTGATCGCTGTTGCTGGTTTAGGCATGATCACCGGATGCGACAGCGGCGAAAAGGTCGTTGATGAGGTGACAGGGCATAGGGCAGTCAAACAGTACCATAAAACCAAAAAGGATCTAGAGAAGATAGAAGATCAGCAGGCGGAAAGATATAAAGCCATCCCAGATGATGAGGATAAGTAAAGGCTAGTAGCTTTTTGAGCAGCAGGTTTTATGGAATTCTATGTCTAGATCCATCTCTCGGGCCTTTTCTACCGCCTCCTCGGCAGGCATGGCGATGCGGTTGACGCCTGCCTCCAGGGCCAACATGTCCGTCTCAGCCCTATGTTGTCCCAGCGGGCGTCCGCAACTGAGGGAGATGGGTACTTGAGGCAATCTCAATCGGGCGGCGGCTACAAATCGGGCCACATCCTCAGGCTCAGGGGGTTGAACGCCAGCCATGGGTGTCTCTCGCATTGGCTTGAGAACAACGATGACCAGGGTTGTGATAGGGTGTTTGGCTACCATCTCTAGGGCGACCATTTCGCCCTTGATCTCTCCATAGTGGAGACCAACAACGATATGGGGGATAAGGGGAATTTTTGTGGATGCCAAGGCTTTCAG
>JASFIT010000067.1:0-14830 GCA_050122535.1 Desulfobacteraceae bacterium
GCAAAACCCATTCCATGAAAATCTCTGTCTCGGGTGAGGACCTGGCTGACCTTATGGTTCGGTGGTTGGGTGAGATCCTCTATCTATTTGCCGGTGAAAATCTCGTTGTCACCTCAATTCGCATGGGCTCTGTCTCCTCCTCCGCTCTTGAAGCTACCCTGGAAACGGCTCCGTTCGAACCGGAGATTCACGAAACCCTGAGAGAGATAAAAGCGGTCACATATCATCAGATCGAAGTCACGGAAATGCCGAATGGCTGGGAGACCAAAGTGATCTTCGACGTGTAGGTTCGCCAATGGAAATCAAACTGCAAAAAAAGGATGAATACCGATGGCTCATCCCCAAAACCGGTGCGATGCGCGTGCCCGGTCTAGTCTTTTCAAGTCCAGAACTTATAAAAGCAATTCAAAAAGATCAGAGCCTTGTCCAAGTAGCCAATGTGGCCACCTTGCCGGGTATCGTGAAACACTCCCTCGCCATGCCCGACATACATTGGGGCTATGGCTTTCCCATCGGGGGTGTGGCGGCCTTTGACATGGAAGAAGGCATCGTCTCGCCCGGGGGTGTTGGATACGACATCAACTGTGGGTGCCGTATCATGACGACCCGACTCGAGGCTGAGGAAATTAGGCCTATAGTAAAAACCCTCGTTTCGGCACTTTTCAGAAACATTCCTGCTGGTGTGGGCTCAAGAGGTTCCATCCGCCTCTCAAAGGCCGATGAACGCAAGGTCGCAGTAGAAGGTTCTGCCTGGGCCGTAAAAAACGGCTACGGTCAACCCGAGGACCTGGCAAGAACCGAGGATCAAGGCACCATGGATGGCGCGGATCCCTCAGTCCTGAGCGAGAGGGCCCTTAAAAGGGGAATTGACGAGTTGGGTACACTCGGGTCAGGAAATCACTTTCTCGAAATTCAGGTGGTGGACCAGATCTATGACCCGCAATTAGCTCAAGACTTTCGACT
Organism: Desulfobacteraceae bacterium; assembly: GCA_050122535.1. Lineage (GTDB taxonomy): Bacteria > Desulfobacterota > DSM-4660 > Desulfatiglandales > HGW-15 > JASFEQ01. Next base: position 964 of record JASFIT010000067.1, read on the forward strand.
TTACGAGGGGCAGGTCACTGTCATGATCCACTCTGGCTCCAGGGGATTCGGCCATCAAGTCTGCGACGATTTTCTAAAACAGATGGGCAAACATGTCTCGGTCGAAGGCCTTCAGTTACCTGATAGGCAGTTGGCCTGTGCCCATCTAAAGTCGGATCTTGCACGCCGATATATGGCAGGCATGGCCTGTGCCGCCAATTACGCCTGGGCCAATCGTCAGGTTCTTATGCACTTGACTCAAGAGACGCTTCTTTCCACCCTTTCCATCAGCCCCCAGGACTTGGGTATGGAACTCCTCTATGACGTGTGTCACAATATTGCCAAAAAAGAGCTTCACGAGGTGGAAGGAGACGAGATATCAGTCTGCGTTCACCGGAAGGGTGCCACCCGCTCATTACCACCCGGACACCCAAAGGTGCCTGAAATCTATCGTCACGCCGGTCAGCCGGTTCTTATCCCGGGAGATATGGGGACCCATTCTTTTGTCCTTGCCGGTGCCCAAGGGGCCATGGAACAGAGCTTTGGCTCAACCTGCCACGGTGCGGGTCGCGTTTTAAGCCGGAATAAGGCCGTAAAGATGGCAAAAGGAAGAGCCATACATCGTGAACTGGAAGACAAAGGGATTTTTGTGCAGTCCAGGGGCAAAAGAACACTTAAGGAAGAAATGCCCGAAGCCTATAAGGATGTCTCTCAGGTCGTAGAGGTCGTTCACCAAGCAGACCTGGCCAAAAAGGTTGCCCGCCTCAGGCCACTTGGTGTCATTAAAGGATGACACGCCTTGCAATGATCAGGTCGTCCATACCTCAAATCTACAAAACAGCATCCCTTCAGACCGAGGGAAGCGCTCTATTTGAACCTATTAGCAGTTTGCATTAATGGGGTCAACCTAAAAAAGTATCTCATCATCGAGAGGCGCACATCAAAAGAAGGTCCTCTATGGCTCTCTTTTTTTTCTGTGCTTTTTACTTGACAGGCCCTGAGAATAGGTTATAAAGATTCTTCTTGTTCCTAAATTCACAAAACAGGAAATTTTCATAATTATCAGCAACTAAGGTAGAGTTTTGGTCCTGTTGGACCCACAAAACGATATTAAAAGAAGGAGGTAATGGCATGTCAGACCTAATCGTTCCACACGGCAAAGAAGAGAAGCTCATCCCGCTTCTATTGGAGGGGGCTGAACTCAAGGCCGAGACAGAGAAAGCCAAGTCACTCAAACAGATTCGAATCACATCTCGGGAGGCTTCAGACCTCATCATGATGGGGATAGGGGCTTTTACACCATTGACCGGTTTTATGTCAAAGGCGGACTGGCAGGGAGTCTGCGATAAGTTCACCATGGCCGATGGCACTTTTTGGCCCATTCCCATCACGCTCTCCACGGATGATGAAGAGGTAAAAGAGGGTGATGAATTGGCCCTGGTAGATGATGAGACAGGTACAACCATCGCCACCATGCAGGTCTCTGAGAAGTATACCATTGATAAGGACCACGAATGCAAGGCCGTGTTTACGACGACAGACACGGAGCATCCAGGTGTAGAAAAAGTCATGGCCCAGGCCAAATACAATCTGGCTGGCCCTGTGAAGGTCTTGAGCGAAAGTTATTACCCCGAGCAGTTCAAGGGCCTTTATCACAGGCCAGTCGAATCCCGTAAAATCTTTGAGGACCTGGGATGGAAGCGGGTTGCAGCCTTGCAGCTTCGCAACCCCATGCATCGATCCCACGAGTTCCTGGCCAAGATTGCTGTTGAGGTCATGGATGGTGTGTATATACACCAATTGGTTGGTAAGCTGAAAGCGGGTGACATTCCTGCCGATACCCGGGTGAAAGCCATTCAGGCACTCGTGGATAACTATTTTGTGGAAGGCACCGTGGTCCAGGGGGGGTATCCCATGGAAATGAGGTATGCAGGGCCGAGAGAGGCTTTACTCCACGCCTGCTTCCGCCAGAACTACGGCTGCAGCCATATGATTATTGGTCGTGACCACGCTGGCGTGGGTGATTATTATGGCCCCTTTGACGCACAAAAGATTTTTGATCAGATCCCCGAAGGGGGCCTTAAATGCCAGAACCTGAATATTGATTGGACCTTTCACTGCTACAAATGCGGCGGGATGGCCTCCATGAGGACTTGCCCACATGGAAAAGATGACAGGCTACTCCTTTCCGGGACCATGGTCAGGAAGACCCTCTCAGAGGGTGGCGATCTCCCTGCTGAATTCTCACGTCCTGAGGTGGTGGAAATCCTGCAGAATTATTACCAGTCCCTTGATGAGAAGGTGGAAATAAAGCTACACGGTGCCGCTACAGGTGAGGTAGAGAAGAAGTAACGAAAAAGCGCCCCAAAAAAAGCCGCTCCCTCACAAAGAGGAAGTGGCTTTTTTGTCCGTAGTGAAACTCCCCGCGTTGAAGCGCGGGGCATCTGAAACTTGCCTAGACAACCTCCTCCCCCTTGATGGGGGAGGATTAACCCGCCATAGCGCTTTGGCGGGTTAAGGTGGGGGTGAAAAGCCCAGAGGTCTCACCCTCCCCTTTGTCCCCTCTCCATCCTCCGCAGTAGCCTGCTACGGAGGACGGGCCATCAAGGGAGGGGAATTATAAGGATGCCATTCATCCCTGCCTTAAAAGGCGGGGCGTTCTGGCATATAGTCGTAAGAAATTTAGCTCTAGAGGAACCGGCTTTGGATTAACCCCTGGAACAGGATGAAATTATCATATCTCACCTGTTGTTACGCTCTGCTTTGAGAAATACCTTAACCCTTCTTAGCTGCAAAGGACAACTGGATTCCCGCTGTAGTTTATCCCGCACTTGATGCGGGACGAGAATGACATCTCTCAATAACGTCATGCCCGCGTAGGCGGGCATCCAGTTTACATCTAAAGATATTAACGTTTTGAGTCATGATTTGATGTTTGCTCTTGCCCACGCAGTCAATTTCCTCAAGGATGTGCCCTTGGGAAAGAACTCCATCACACCCATGGCCTTTATCTTGGGGATATCCTCCTCCTCTAAGAAGCCGCCCGCAGTGATTGTTATATGATCGGAGGCTTCCTCCTTTAAAATTCTTCTTATCTCTTCAAATGCTCCAATATCAACGCCAGGCAGCGTGGTGATCCCAATATGATCTACGGACTCTTGTAACGCGGATTTAACAATGGCCTCCGGCTCCTGCAATTCTGTGTAGATAACCTCAAAACCTGCATCTCCCAGACTCTTGGCCAGATTGAGCAGTGCCTCTTTGTAGCCCTCACCCAGTCTCCCGAGCAATATCCTTATCTTTCTTTCCGCCATTCCGTGCTCCTATGTATAAATTTGGTCATGTCCCAAGCGTTGCTGAAAACGTTCTATTTTCTATCGGTTTGACCCCTTGGAAAATCTTTTCATGTCATTGCCGCGAGAGACATAGCATCGTAATCCGTCATCCCGGCCAAATCCCGCGGCGCGGGATGCTCGCCCTGTTGAATCTCGCCTTTAGCGAGTGCGCAAAGCGCAATTCAACAGGGCGAGCCGGGATCCAGAATGATTTGAGTTGCTGCGATTTTCCTGGATTCCGGGTCTCGCCCAACCCACTATCAAGCCTGCCCCTGTGAAAACAGGGGTACGAGGCTGGCTGGGGGGCTCGCCCGGAATGACAGTTTGGACGAATTATGGCACAGCCTGGAAGGCGGGGACGGAAGTGACATGAAAGGCCATGACCGTTTACCAAGCCCTGTTATCTTTCAGCCTTGCATAATCTTTCATAGTCACAATAGGTGCAATCTTTCACATCCTTTTTCATCTCTCTCAGGTCCTGGACCCACTGACTGCGATCCGCCTCATACGCCTTCACCGCTTGCACCATCTCTTCGACTATGTCGGCCGGGGTTCCCTCCCAATGGCTTTTAATCAGTTTACCCCCATCTGTAAAGTAAATATAAGTGTCACCCACCGCTTCATTCAGGATGTGCTCCACGGCCCACTTATAGCAGGCGAGTTGAAGGTCGTAATCGTTCTCCTTCATCACTTGATAAGGATCCTTGTTCTCAAGGTCATTACTCTTCCAGTCCAGAACAACCCACTGCCCTTTTTCCCCGCCCCTAACCAGCCTATCTATGCTTCCCCTAAACTCACATCCTTCAGAAACGGTGAAAAGGAAAGGAACCTCCATGTACTCATTCTGCACGCCCAAAATTCGGAGTAGCTGTTGGTCATTAATCGTGGTCTCCAGGTGTTTCAGTGCCTTCTCTTTTAGAATAGCCACGGTCTCAACATGGAGGCTATCATTAGGGCGATCCGACTGAGCCAAACGCCCGCAAACATTATTCAGTAGATCCATGTCTAATGGATCACCGAAACAGTGTCTCTCAAGGTATCTATGGATAACATTTCCCGTATAGAGCGCTTCTTTAGAGGCATAATAATCTCGCTCGTCCTCTCCTTCCAGGAAATCCTTTTGCACGCCTGTTTCCTCCCCCCTTGAACCCGAAACCGTCAAGCCATTCCCTTTGAGACCCAATATGACTCTGTAGTAAAACATGACGGGACACGTTCTGAACATCCGCATGGATTTAAAGCTGAATTGATAATAGGGCGCTGACCTGATCGGTTCGGTCAGGTCAATCTTCTTGACCGCTTCATCATAATCTCCTAACTGCTTTCGCGTTAATTTCTCCCCGCCATATTGGACGCCCCTGAACATCTTCGGTTCGGGTTCTCTATAAATGACCGTGGGAACACTGCCCTTCCCTTCAAAAAAACTGGACTGTTTTCGGGGGAAGTTGACTTCAAATTGGTAAATGTCATCCAGCAGGTCCATGATTGTGGCTCTTTCCCGATAATCCTCAGTAGAGAGGGATCCCTTGCCTTTTTCCAGCATCTTTCTTCCCATATGGCCTATTAAAGCGAGATGATTCATGGTTCTTGAACAGCCCACATAAAATACGCGTCTATTCTCCGCCATGTCCTCTAGTCTATCTCTCCTGGTAAGAAGATACCCCAATGGGGTGATGGATTTTCCATAATCCAACTCGGGGATCTCGATGGGCCATACGGGAATTTCTCCCTCCTTATCGTTCCATTCTTCGGGCCGGCCCCTTTCCGACGCATAGAGACGGATGGGCCTACCCGCTTGAGTCCTCAAGGGAGGGCGACGATTCAGGTCAGGCATAATGACCATGGGAAATTCGAGACCCTTTGCCGCATGCACAGTCATCAGACAGATAGGACTCTGGCCCTCAGAAACGAGCAAGGCCTCGCCCTCCTCTTCCTCCTCTTCCGCCATCTCAAGACAATATCTAACAAATTCAGGCAAGGCCCCATTTCCCTCTCCTTGAAAACGACGGCTTATCTCTATCAGCTTTTCCATATTAGCCAATCTCTGCATCCCATTGGGATGAGCCGAGTAAATGGCAGTTAGACATCGATCCGATATAATGTTTCTGATGAGTTCGGCTATGGTTAAGCGGGTGGAAAGGAGCCGCCAGGACCGGATCAGTTGCCCCACGGATCTTATACTGGGATTTTCAGAGGAGAGAAATTGCTCGAGCGTGGGTTGCTTGCCATAAAAAAGATCAAAAATCTCCGCATCAGTGAAGGCAAAAATGGGACTCCTCAGGGCCGCCATCAAAGAGATATGTTGTCTTTCATCAGCAAGATAATTGAGAAGCTGGATCATCTCCATGACCTCTTGGCACTGATAGAAACCTTTTCCCCTGTGGACCTTGAAGGGAAGACCCGCCTCTCTAAGTACATTTTCATAAATCTTCAGATGGGTGAAGGCGAAGAAGAGAATACCTATGGCCAATTGGTTACGCTCTATCCTTTCTCTGATGTCCACATATTGCTCATACTCAAAGTTCTTCTCTCCTCGCTTTCCGAGGAGGCCTTCAATGATATCCACGATCAGAGCCGCCTCCTTTTCCGTCTGCTCTTTCCTTGAGGAGGAGCCTTGCGTCAGGTAAAAGGTTACAGAACCCTCGTTTCCCGGAACAGATCCTTTACCTTCGGGCATGGTGATGGGCATGGGAGCCGTTTCATACGCTTTCAATTCCTCTGTTCCCTTGTTGCTGAATATCTGGTCAAATGTGGCATTTAGGAACTCTATGGGCCGACTATCCGTGCGGAAATTGTGCGGAAGATATATGTCACCTGTCAGAATCTTTTCTCTCTGTGATTGGGGCAACCCGTCGAACGCTTTTTTGTGGGTGTCGAGCAATTGAGGGTATCCCGGGTCAAGTGCCCGGAGGCGATCGTCTATCTCTGGGTTTTGCCAGAACATGGGAACCTGTTGTCCCTGATTTGACTGCTTTACCCCTTCTGTCCCGTGCTCGAAGACCGTCACATCTCCCCCACGGAACTTATATATGGCTTGCCTTTTGTCGCCAACCACAAACAATTTTCCAGGATGGAGGACCGGCTTGCCATTTTGGTCTCTCCTTGAGCAGAGTAGACTGATGATCTCCCACTGCACCCTGTTTGTATCTTGAAACTCATCCACCATGATGTACTTGAACGCTCTTTGCACCCTATTCAGCCCGTGCGGATCATCACTCTCCAAAAAGTCCGTGAGAAAGGAATGACAAAGAGCCTCCAGGTCTGCAAAATCAAGGGCGTTCAGCCGCTTTTTTTCTCTTTGATAGCTTTCTAGACAGACCTGAGCGGCCTTGGTAAACGATGTGAGCTGTTTCTCAAAGAGGTGGTCCGGTGAAGAAGAGGAAAACAGATCAGGATAAAACTGCTCCATCAGACCCACATAAGATATCTCCCTGAGACCATGTTTAACGGACAGCCTGGGACTTCCAGGCTTTCTACCTTTGACCATCTCTCTCAACGTAAAAAACAGTTTCGGCACACCGAAATTGTCATCAGATTCCGCTTCGTGGCTCTGCCAATTGTTTAAGGTGTTAATAACCTTCTCAAAATGTTCTTTTCCTTTCTCCCATTTTCTCAACTCCTCCAGGTAGGGACTCAGGCTCTCTTCTTTGATCATGCGGCAGTATTCTTTGAAGACCTGTGGCTGCCATCCGCTTTTACGGAATAGTCTTTCACATGTCTCCCTAACCCGCCTGAAGCTGAGGGGATGCTCTATGATGCAGCGTAGAGCACGAAGAAGGCTGGTGCGGCTTCCAAAAGATTGAAGAAGGGGAAAAAGGGCATCCGGATCATTCGCCCAAACCGCAGATATCCCCATCTCCATCGCCTGCTCCATGATATTTCTTTGTCTTGCTCCTTGGATGATAACAAAACCGGGGTCAATTCCAGATTCCACTGGGTGGTCTCTTAAAAGATTGGCACAAAAGGAATGAATGGTAGAAATCCTATTCTTGTGGAACTGCTCTTTCGCCTCCCTGATCTTCCTTCTAAGCCTCTCATCGCCGTTGCGCCGCGTATGAAGATCCCTGTCCAACTGGCCAAGCATCTCATAAATGCGGCCTTTCATCTCCTCAGCCGCCTTTTCAGTAAAAGTCAAAGTAAGAATGTGGGGAAGGGAGACTGTATCGTCGGTGAGGAGGATAAAGCAGAATCTGTGACTGAGAATTCGGGTCTTACCCGCTCCTGGACCCGAGGTGACAACCATGTTTCTCTGATAGTCAAGGGCACAGAACTGTTGAAATGTGAGGTCTTCAAGCATCATGTTATCTTCAGCATTCGAATTGAAACGTCATTGCGACCCCCGCGTAAGCGGGAGGAAGCAGTCTCATATTATGAAAGCCTTTCTTTTTTGCCAGCTTGCAAGAGATTGCGGAGCCTGTTCCGAGCCAGGTATTTTCTAAAAAAGCACGCTGAGAAAAGATGAGATTGCGTCGCCCCTGACTCTATGGGGGCTCGCAATGACGGGCGAGGAATCTCACTCCTCGGAATTACAGCAAAGTCTGAACATCCTTGTTTTTTCCCAAGATGGCAACTGGGAAATCACCGCTCATCCCGTCATTGCGAGCGGCAGCGAAGCAATCTCATATTTGTTGATACAAATCTTCCCATCCCTCATTCAAGCTATTTATTAGGTCTATTTTCTTCTGTCTTGACCCACCCTTTATCTGTTTTTCTCTCAGTATGGCATTTTCTGGATCATCGAACATTTCATAATAAACCAGCTTGTTAATGTTATACTCCTTTGTGAATCCGCCAACCATTTTTTCCTTGTGTTCGTAGACCCTCCTTTTGAGATCTTTAGTTATGCCTGTGTAAAGCGTTGTATTGTTTCTATTGGTCATAATGTATACGAAGTATTGTTTATTCATTATTTCTCGTCGAGATTGCTTCGGCTTCCTTCGTCAGCCTCGCAATGACATTTTGATAGATGGATAGGGTGGAAATTTCCCGAACTCCTAAGGCTAATAAGGGTTAAGAATTCTCGAGAGTATTTGAACGCAACTTTTATCAATTTAAGAATTTACATTCAAGCAAATTGCCTGTATGGAAGTACAGAATTGGCAATTTGAATTTTGATCCGTCGGGATATGAGATTTCCGAATGTGTATGATAGCTGTCATTGCAAGCCCCGATTTATTCGGGGGGAAGCAATCTCTTCCTGCTGGCAGACTCAACGAGATTGCCGCGTCGTCTGGCTCTCGCAATCGCGGAGTGCCAGACTCCTCGCAATGACGGGAATTTGGTTCCCTTTACAATCTCACCCCATGAACGGAGTCTAATTGATGACCTCGCAGAAAACAGCTTCCCTAATCCTGGCCGCTGGTAGGGGCAGTCGCATGAAAGGCTTTGACGGAAATAAGACCCTGTTGCCCCTGGTTTCTGGTGAGTCGCCCTTCAAAGGAAGTCACCCCATTTTGCTGCACATCCTTAGCAATCTCCCTCCAGGTCCAAAGGCCCTTGTGATCAACTACAAGAAAGAAGATTTAATTCACGCCACCCGATCTCTTGAGATCTCCTACTATGAACAACCCCTGCTTAACGGCACGGGGGGAGCCCTGATTGCGGCCAGGGAATTTCTTGAAGCTCAGGATTATGACCGGATCATCATCACCATGGGGGATGTCCCATTTGTCAGCGGTGCCACCTATCTGAATCTCACTGAAGGACTAAAGGCGAATAACCTGACGGTCCTGGGCTTCCGTCCTTCGGACAAAAAGCAATATGGTGTACTTGAGACTGAAGGCGCAACTGTGAAAAGAATTATTGAATGGGCGTACTGGAAGACCTACACTGAGGAAAGACAAAGGCAACTGCAGATTTTTAATTCTGGAATCTATGCGGCTCGCAAAGATGACCTTATACAGTATCTAGGCATCTTGGAAAAGAGGCCCCACACGGTAAGAAAAGAGAGGCACGGAAAGCTGGTCGAGGTGGAAGAGTTTTTTATTACTGATCTGGTCGAATTGATGCAAGATGATGGCCTAAAAGTAGGATATGCTCTCGCCGAGCAGGAGAACGAGGTCATGGGCGTGGATGACCTGCCATCCTTATTGAAAGCGCAGGAGATATTCAGAAACTCTGCAGATAATTGAAATTCACCCCCACCCTGCCCTCCCCCTCGAGGGGGAGGGTTTGGGAGGGGGTGATAAGACGCGAAAGCAATGAACAAACCCATAATCCGGCAGATTCCTATCGGTCCCCTTCAGGTGCTCACCTATCTTGTGGCATGCCCACAAACAAAAGAGGCGGTCATTATTGACCCGGCCGGAGAGGCGGAAAAGATCTCTGCCCTCATACATGAAGAGGGCGTTCAGGTGAAATTCATTCTCAACACCCACGGCCACGCCGATCATGTACTCGCCAACCAAAAGTTGAAGCAGATGCTGGCTGTGCCTACCTGCATGCATGAATCGGACGACCATTTCTTTTCCCTAAATGATGTCCAGGAAGCATCCTCAAAAGAATTCGGGCTTCCAACTTCAGACCCTGTGGACATTCAATTGAAGGACGGTGACATCATTGAAGTGGGAACCCTTAAAGTAAATGTGATTCACACACCAGGACACACGCCTGGCTCGGTCTGCTATCTTGTCGGCGGAAACCTTTTTACAGGCGATACCCTTTTTGTAGGTGCAGTGGGCAGGACGGACCTTACAGGTGCATCACTGGAGACTCTTTTGGATTCATTGGAAAGGAAGCTCTTGCCCCTCCCTGCAGAAACGATCGTGTGGCCGGGTCATGATTATGGTGAGACCCCAACCTCTACCATAGGCCGAGAGATGGAAGAAAACCCCTATATCACCGACTTCATTCTTAACAAGTGAAATGCGCTGTGTCTGTAGGGTGAGGTTTTACACCTCACCGCTAGCCGGTGGCATATGAAATGCCACCCTACAAGACATTTGAAAGAGGAATGGTCTAGTTGCCCATAATAAGGGGCAACGCATCGGGCACTATCTTAATGACAACAGGTAACTCTCCCAACTGCTCCCCATCCACATCTAGAAGAACCCGCTGATCCGACTCAGCCTCCACCTTCTTTGCCTCGAAGGCACTCACCTTGCCGACCTCAAGGAGCTTTCCAGTGTAGAGCTTCGGAAGATGCCAAAAGACCTCAGGTAGAGAAAGATCCCCAATGACTGTAACCTGGAACACGCCATCGTCAACACGAGCATCAGGAGCCACCCACATGCCGCCGCCTTGATACTGCCCGTTGGCGACCATCACGTTCCAGCTTGAGACTGTCTGTTCAGGGCCGTTGTCCATCTTGAGGCGTATTCGTTTTTTGTCATAAATCAGAATGGAGATCAGCGTGGCCCAGATGAATGAGATGAACCCGCCAAACGCCTTGGTGGTCCTATTGACCCGCTCATCCACCTCGCCTCCTAAACCAAAGCTGGTAATGTTATGGAAGTATCTTAGAGCGGACTGACCACGATGATCCCTGTATCTAAGCCGCCCCAGGTCAATGGGCCGGGCATGGGACTCTGCGATCAGATCCATTGCCTTATCCAGGTCCTTAGGTATGGGCACCGTCTTTATAAAGTCACACCCCGTTCCCCGTGGTATATATGAAAGCACGGCTCCTGTTCGAATGGCGCCATCCTCTCCCATGAACCCATTCACGACCTCATTAAGGCTTCCATCTCCCCCCACACAAACAATTTGCTCAGCGCCTTCAAGAAGGGCCTTGCGTGTCAGGCCAATCGCATCTCCTTGGCCAGTAGTGAGGTGGGCTTCAAATGGCCCCAGCCGATCTTTTGCAAGTGACTCGATTTGGGGCCATTCCCTTCCCGTAGCGCCCATGGCTGCATTGGGATTGACAATGAACGCAATTCTCTTTTGACGGCATAACATGATGGACACGTCCCCCACACTAGATATTCACCGCTGAGACGCTAAGTCCGCAGAGAATCCTTTGAGAATTTTTGCCGCAGACACACCCCAGTGAAATAGCCTTCGCATTTCACGGGGCAGGCGCAGACTTCCGCGGACGGTATGCATGATCGCTTGAGCGCCCCGCGAAGCGGGTCTCCCAATGTGCTGCATTGGGACATATGGAGAACCCTATGACGAAAAATGAGCTGGCTCATTTTTTGTCATTCGGGTCTCCATATTGCTGCAAGCGATCAATAGAATACCATCTTCTCTCTCAACTCTACATCTACCTCTGTGTTCTCTGTGTCTCGAACGACCCCGAGCTCTCGAGGGGGAGTGGGTGGTAAGTCCTGTATTAGATCATTTGCCGGACAATCCCTTAATCAGGGCCAACACATTGTGACCCAAGACCTGATGGTTGTACCCTCCTTCCAGGATGCCGAAGCATCCTCCACCGCACCGCTCCGCGGCCGCACGAACCATACGGCCAATTTCCTTGTAGTCGTCTGTGGTAAGGGTCCCACCCCAGTCCTCTTCGTGGTTGTCAAAGCCTGCTGAAATCCCGATGATATCCGCCTGGCACCGCTCCATCTCGTCAGCCACCTCGCCCATGTAGACTTCACGGGTGTGGGTCGTCACGTTATGAATCGTCACCCACTCCTTGTCTTCTAAGGTGTTTACCGTACCGTCACCAAAATGGAGGTCAATGTCCAAGACATATGCGTGATGAATCATTCCTTTTTGTTTCAATCGGGCAAGGGCTATGGCCATGTTGTTGAAATAACAGAAGCCCCAGCAGGAGCCGGAGGAGGCGTGGTGGCCCGGGGGACGAATAAGTCCAAAGCATGGTTCGGTTAACCCAAGGGTTGCGGCCTGGATGGCGCCGCCTGCGGCCAAAGCAGCAATGGGGAAAAGCCCTTGACCGCTCACACTTTCAATCAGTGAATCCGTATGTACAGCAGCAATATCCTCCACTGAGGCGGACTCGGCCGTAACAAATTCCACCTCAGGAGCAATTGCTTGCACAACGGCTTCTAGTCGTCCAGCTGCTGCTGCTGGATCAGAAGTGTAAACCTGGTAGAAGTCATCATGAAAAATGACCTTCATAGCAACCTCATGCCATCACGATGAATTGTTGGTTAGCCGTCAAGTGGGTCTGTCTGGAAGGATTTCGTTCTATTTTTTTCCCAGGCAGAACTAAACAAAACTCCTTTATCTTTGCTGCCTACTGCCCACTGAATACTTCTTAAGAGACTGTTGAAAAACCGGCTTCTTGGAGGCTGATGGAAAATGTCCATATGCAAGGCTTCCGAAATCCCGAGGAATGAGGCGCACAGGGAAGTACTCCGCAATGACTTGCCCTGTTAAATCGGCTACGCCGTCTCGCAAAGCGAGAATTTAACAGGGCGGGGGATGAGGGTAACGCCGCAGATGGGCGCTTTCCGACAGCCTCTAATTAACTTTATTCCCCTGAAAGGATCGTAGCCAATTTTTCCAGGTCATTACTCTTGCCAAGGGATATGAGTGTGTCCCCTGCTTCAATTCGGGTCTGCGAGGAGGGATTAAATCTCATCTCCCCTTCCCTTGTCCTGATGGCCACGATAATCACATCCATTTCCTGCCTGATTCCTGAATCAATGAGCGTGGCCCCGTTCAAGCGCGATTTGTCACTCACCACCAATTCCCCCATCTCAAGCCCCATTTCCCTATTATCCACAGCAAAATCTATGAAGTCTGTGACTGCCGGTTTAATGAGGGTCTGAGCCATTTTGTGGCCGCCAATGAGGTAGGGCATGACCACTTTGTTCGCCCCTGCCCTCAACAGTTTTTTTTCTGTGTGCTCCTCATCGGCACGGGCGAGGATAAACAGTTCAGGATTCAAACCTCGGGCTGTGATGGTGATAAAGAGGTTGTCTGCATCAGAAGCCACCACAGAGACCAAACCCCTTGCCCTTTCCACCCCGGCTTCCAATAGAACATCCTCACTGGTCGCATCATCAATAATATAAGGGATCTCTTCACTTTCAAAAATCTCTTTTTCTTCCGGGTCATTATCAATGACCACCATGGGCATCTCGTTTGCCTTTAGCTCCCGAGTGATGATCTTCCCGATGCGGCCAAATCCGCATATGATGTAGTGGTTCTTCATGGATTTTATTCTTAGTCCCAATTTTCTCCTCCCAAGAATAGATCTTACCTGCAATTCAACCATGGCCTGGGCCACCATACCAAGGATATAGGCTATGATTCCTATCCCAAAAAAAATGATGAAAATCGTGAAAACCCTTCCAAGGACCGTTACCTCTCTTACCTCCCCAAAGCCGACCGTCGTAATGGTAATGACGGTCATGTATAATGAATCCAGAAAATCCCAACCTTCGATGAGCATATATCCCGTGCTGCCAATAAAAAGGATAATCACCAAGATAAAGAGACCCTTGGCAACCTTTTTGCTACTAGCGGGGGAGATATCGCTTTCTAATTTGATCATGCAGGCCTCTAGTCGTTTTAATACCTCAAGGGCTTAAATCCACAATCCCTTCCTTTCAAACCATGCGCTATTAACTTCACCGGCTCGTCTGGTCGAGGTAGATCTTCGCCAAAAATAAATGAAGGGGCTCCTCACCCCTTCAACC
>JASFIT010000068.1:0-14552 GCA_050122535.1 Desulfobacteraceae bacterium
AAGCGGCTCTAAGCAAGGGATTGAAAGAACTGGATAAAAGGGAAGGGTACCGTGGGCCTCTTCGCCATCTTTCCCCAGAGGAGATGGAAGCATTCAGAGAAGAGACGGCGAAAAAACTAGAACAGGATCTCCTGGACTCGGATTCCATGCTTGAGGGTCTCGTGGAGAAGGTGGATGACCAAAAAGGAGAGGTGGTCATCAGCTACGGTGGAAGACGCGGGCTTCTCCCCCTCCCTGAGATGAAATGGGCCAGAACCCCGAATCCTGAGGTGCCCTATTATGCGACGAGCCTTAAGCTTCCAAGCAAAGTGCTAAAACCAGGAGATATTGTTCTCGTCCGGATAAAGGAAAAAGCAAAGCCACCCTTTGATTGGATTCTCTCTTTGGAACAAAAAACAGAGGTTCAGGGGGCCCTTCTTAGTATGGAGGCGCACAGCGGCAGAGTCAGAGTGATGGTGGGCGGTCGGAACTTTGCCGTCAGCCAGTTTAACCGGGCCATACAGTCAAGACGCCAGCCAGGGTCGGCGTTCAAACCTATCATCTATGCTGCAGCCCTTGACCGGGGTATGAACCCTGCGACCGTGATTATTGATGCCCCCTACATCTCCAAAGGGAGTTCGGAGGAGGAGATATGGCGGCCCAAGAACTATAAAAAGAAGTTCTTTGGCCCGACTCTGTTCAGAACGGCCCTTATCAAGTCGAGAAATGTGATTACCGTTAAGATACTGAGAGAGATTGGGGTCTACCACGCGATACAGTATGCAGAGCGTGTGGGCATTGAATCTGAATTGAGCCCCGATCTCTCACTCGCCCTTGGATCTTCGGGTATCTCTTTATATGAGATTACGCGGGCCTATTTGGTCTTTGCTAACGGAGGGATGTTGGCTGAGCCCTTTTTCATCAACAGGATCGTGGATAGAAGCGGGCAGATCATTGAAGAGAATCAGCCTTCCTTTAGGGAGGCTATCTCCAAAGAGACCGCCCATGTCATGACGGACCTATTAAGGGCGGTCATCCAGGAGGGGACGGGTTGGAGGATCAAGGCCTTGAAAAGGCCTGCGGCCGGGAAAACGGGTACCACGAACGAGCTGAGGGATGCATGGTTCATAGGCTTTACGCCTAGCTTGGTCACAGGCGCATGGGTGGGATATGATGATCGTAAACCCATGGGCAAGGGAGAGACGGGCTCGAGAGCAGCCAGCCCCATATGGCTCTATTTCATGTCCCAGGTTTTGAAGGACCAACCCGTGGAGGACTTCCCTGTACCAGAAGGCGTGGTCTTTGCTAAGATAGATTCAAAGACGGGTCTGCTGGCGAGTCCCCACTCGGAGAAAACAGTTTTCCAGGCCTTCAAAGAGGGTACGGAACCAAAAGAGTACACCCCTAGACCTCAAGCGGCCAAATCGGGCCAATTTTCCCAATTTGATATGGATCACGCTCAGTAGGAGTGCCTAAAGTGCGTAAATTTGGAAAATACGATTTTGGGTGCTTTAGTTCACTTTAGGCACTTCTTCTTGATGGATGGGGAGGCGTACCACCAAGGTGGTGGTGTCACTGCCCACTCTCACCTCTATCTTTCCCTTGAGCAGGCGCACGATTCGGTGGGTAATATACAGACCCCGACCTCGACCTTCCCCTTCTAATAGCCTGAGGCGTTCTTCTTCCGAGATGAGGCCTGTATTGCTTATCTCTGCACAGGCCCATTTCTGGTCCGTATAGGTACGAATAGAGAGGACCCCTCCCTGGATGGGAATGGCGTTGGTGGCGTTGTTCAGCAGATTGTCTAAGATCCTTTCCAAGTGGATTGGATAACAGTGGACAAAGAGAGGGTCATGGAAGGGCCCCTCTTTGAGGCTGACATTCTGTTTCAGTAGCTCCTTGATCGCCTCCCTGTTAATATCAAATCGATTTCTAAGGACCCCTGTCAGGTTGACCACCTGCTCTTTGCCCACCTGATAGAGGCTCAAGGCCATTTCCTGCAGTCGGCTCGTCTCTTCAAGAAGGATCTGCACATATTGCTTGATCTTGGAATCTTCATCTTTCAGCCCTTCTTTTTCGATGAGCTGTTTGAGTCGGCGAGCAAACCCGGCCGTAGCAATGGCCGGGTTCTTGAAGTCATGAAGTATATCGTCAAGACGCTCCATTCTCTGGGCTTTCATGAGTTCTCTCCCCAAAAACAGTAATATCTCAATCTCTTCTTCTGAATAGCGCTGCCTCAGGTCCAAGGCATCGAAGGTCATGAAGTGGGTGATTTCTTCGCCCACGTTCAGGGGCACATAGAGAATGGAGTTAATATTGTGATTAGCGGCAAACTCCTTTACATCTTTTGATACAAGTCCACTTCTTTGGGGGTCTATAACAAGCAGGTAGGAGAGGGTGATCACTTCAAAGGGGGATTGCGGCAAAGGCCTTCCCGGGTTCAAAAGTGTTTTAAAGGCTGGCTCACTAATGACCGGAAACCTCTTACCAATCCCATGATACCCAACGGACTCAGGATATCCTGCTTCAAGGACCACGTGTTGCAGATCGTCAGAAACGGAAAATAGGGCGCAGCTTTCCAAATTGATGATATCGGCCAGTTCGGGGATTACGCGGTTGAAGACCTCTTTCATCTTGACCCCCTCACGCGATCCCAGCTTTAGAAAGATATTGCGAACGATCGCCTCCTTCTTTTCGTTGAGTCTGTACATACCTAGGATCTTCTTCCGAGCGATCACAAAGCTGAGCCGCTTGGCCATAAGCTCTGCCACCTGAACCTCCAAGGGGGCGAAGGAGCGGTCTTCTTCCGGGTAATAGACCTGTATAACGCCCACAATATCCCGTTCATAGGGTGAAAAACGGGGTATGGCGAAGGGGACCGCCATCATGGAGTAGACTTTTTTCCTCTGCGCAGCCCCCTTATCCTGGTAGAGTTCCTCCTTAAGAATATTGGGGACAAGATAAGTCTGCAGACTCTTAACCACCTCTCCAGCAATACTCCCCTCCAGGGGTATGAAGGTCTCTCTGATTTCTTCTTGAAAGGGATAGGAACCGTAAGAGAGCAACTGTTTTGTCTGTGGATCGTAGATGCGCACTGAGGCTGAACGGGCCTCTAGAAAATCCACCATATATCGTGTCACCCTCGTAAAGATCTCTGGCTCGGAGAGGTCGGGATTGATTTCAATCATCTCATCCACCCGGTTTGATGTCTGGGCAAGGAAATCTGGGAAAATCCTTTGCTTAATCCAATCTATCAGGCGATTCCAGAAATCCTCCCCGGCGGGGATTCCCTGGGCCCAACGCTCTTTTTGTATAGCCTTGATCAGTTCTTCAGAATCTTTCCACATCTTTCATCTCACAATCTCTCTGCCGAGAGTCTGTAATATAGCAAAAAACTGTCTAAAAATCTAACTGTTCCCAGGCCTTGTTCCATCTCAAAGCTGGCGCTGAACAGGCTTCAGAAGGCATGCGCAAGTAAGAATCAAGCCCTGGTGAAAGTTAAAATATTAATTTCATACATATATTTAACAAATCAAAAAATGAAAGAAATCACGTCAAGTCTCTTCTGACTGCAAGATGCAGGGGAGACTTCCAGCACAGAGGAGACATGCGCAGGTCAGAGCAGTGAGAGGAGAGGAAAGGATTAGGATTCCAGGTCTTTTACCCCCTGCAAAATGGTGTCAAAAAGATCCTGAATGTCTTCCTTTTCAACACAGGAAAAGGCCACACGGAGATCGGTTTTGCCAAGCGAAATAAGGCCCACGCCATACTTATCCAGAAGATGGATCCTAAGGGTTTCAGCATCAACCCCCTTTATTCTAAGGCACATGAAGTATCCAGAGTTAAATGGATAGGCGTCCCATGCGGAATCGTATTTGCTATCGGCAAGCACCCTTTTGACTTCCTGGGCTCGTGCTTTCATGATTTGAAATTTTTCTTCCTTTTCCGCCCAATAGCTGCCTGCTTGCAAGGACTTGAGGATTATGGATTGGCCAAGGTGAGAAGCATTGGATATGGAGCCCCTCACGGCACCCGCGGTTTTCCTCTCCAGGGCATCGTAGACCGCTCCGTAGTCCCCATCCAGATATGATCCATAGGTGATGAAACCGACCCTCAGACCCCATACATAGTTCTCTTTGGTGGCACCATCCAGCTTGATGGCCATCAGCCTTGGATCCCTGCCAATGATCCTGGAAAAAATGGACTCCTTGAGCACCTCATCCTCATAGAAGAGCCCGAAGTAGGCATCATCTGTTAGGGCGAGGACATTTGTCCCTTGCCCCGCCAAGTCCGTCAGGGTCTCTGCTATTTTGTCCCCTTCTTGTGGGGTGATCGTATACCCTGTGGGATTGTTGGGATAGTTGAGAATAATGATGATCTTATCTCTTTTGTCGGCCTCAGCACGTACGCATTTCTGAAACGCATCAATATGGAAGTTCCCCTCCGCATCAAAAAAGGAAAAATTGACGATTTTCGCCCCTCTGCGCACAGCAAATATCATGTTGTAGTTTCCCCACATTTTATCAGGCAGGATGATCGCATCACCCGGATCCACCCACATGTCCGCGATAACACTCATGCCGTGGGTGATGGCGTTCGTGACCACAGGCAGACTTATGTTCTTTCCTGCAAGGGAAGGGTTCTTCTTGATCATCTCATCCTTCCATGCCGAACGAAGAGGCATGATACCGAAAGAGGGGGCATAGGTGAGTGCCTCCGCTGGTCTCAAACCCTTGATTATTGCCATGACAGAAGGCAAGTGCATGGTGCGGCCTTTTTCCATGGCCATGCCTATGGTGGCATTGTATTTGTGGGCCTTTTCTTTGGCTTCAGCACTTTGAGTCAGAATTCCCTTGGGAAAGAAAAGGTTTTTGCCCACCTCCGAGAGCATTTCATAAATATGGTTGTTGGCCCCCTGAATGATTTCGTTAAGTTCCTTGGCTAAGGGATTCATTTCATCATCCTTTCCAAAGGGATTTTTGCGGTCACTGCGTCGTTCGGTGGAATCTTTTTTAGATATGGCTTTCAAAAAGGGACAATGGGTCCCTGTCCGACTGAGACGAACGGTATCATATTTTCACCCGCATAATTAGCGATCCCTGAGAGGATATGTCAAGCAAAATTGGTACGTCGGCGGCCGGGCAATTTGTCTTGACTTGAAAAGAGATATCTTTATATATTCAAAAATTCTGGGATCTTTGAGGTATATATATCCAAGGAAAGGAGTTTATTGCAGATGAGAGATGTGGTGATCGTTTCTGGCATAAGGACCCCAGTTGGGGCATACGGTGGAACGCTGAAGGGCACCCCTGTGGTTCAGTTGGGAGCCCTCGTACTAAAAGAGACCCTGAAGAAGGTGGGACTTAGGCCCTTAGCCACCGATGATCTCACCCAGTTTGAGCCCGATATTTTTAGAGGCAAGGGGATGGTGGAGCTGGAAAAGGAGGCTTATGACTACGACGATTCCCTTCAGCCCGTGCAGATTGATGAGGTGATCATGGGCAACGTGGTGGGAGCAGGGCAGGGCCAAAATGTGGCGCGGCAGGCCTTGATCAAGGCGGGGATCTCTAAGGAGACCAATGCCTTTACGGTGAACAAAGTCTGCGCTTCCGGCATGAAGGCTGTGGCCCTGGCAACCCAATCGATCCGTAACGGGGAGGCTGAGGTTATCCTTGCAGGCGGAATGGAGAATATGAGTCTCATTCCTTATGCCCTGCCTGCTGGCCGATGGGGTGCACGCATGAACAACGTGGATCTGGTGGATCTTATGGTCTTTGATGGTCTCTATGAGATCTTTTATGGATATCATATGGGCATAACGGCTGAGAACATTGCTGAGCACTACGGCATTTCCAGGGAAGAACAGGATGAGCTGGGGGCCCTGAGTCATCAGAGGGCCAGAAAGGCGATAGCTGATGGGCTCTTCGAAGAGGAGATTGTCCCTGTTGTGATTCCCCAGAGAAAGGGGGACCCTGTGGTTTTCGACACGGATGAAAGGCCCATGGAAACCAGCGCTGAAAAGATGGCCAAGTTACGTCCCGCATTTAGAAAAGACGGTACGGTGACAGCTGGGAACGCTTCAGGCATTAATGATGCGGCCGCCGCGCTGCTCCTCATGTCAGAGGAAAAGGCGAAGGAGCTTGGTCTAAAACCTCTGGTCAAGGTGAAGTCCTGGGCATCGGGTGGCGTGGACCCAGCCTTCATGGGCCTGGGGCCTGTGCCTGCGGTTCGGAAGATATTCCAGAGAGAAAAACTGGGTATCGATGATTTTGGTACCATTGAGTTGAATGAGGCCTTTGCAGCCCAGGCCATTGCCTGCCTAAGAGAGCTGAACTGTGACACGGATAAGACCAATCCGTTGGGGAGTGGCATCTCAATTGGTCATCCCATCGGGTGCACGGGAGCTCGCATTGTGCTAACCCTGATGGGGGAGATGCTCAGAAAGGAGCATGCCCTTGGTCTTGCCGCGCTCTGCATAGGGGGAGGTCAGGGTATGGCTACAGTTCTGGAAAAGATCTAATGGCAAGGAGAATTGAGGCTTCCACCCGTCATTGTGATTAATAGGTTAAGCAAAAAATTACAATAATTACAAAATGATAATTAATAAAGTTAAAGGAGTAAATAATGGCTTATCAGAATATCATCTTTGAGGTAGAGGGAAGCGTTGGGATTATCAGATTCAACCGGCCCAAGGCCTTGAACGCGATCAATCCGGATATGGTGAAGGAACTTGATGATGCTTTGATTCGGGTCGAAGGTGATTCTAACATCAAGGTGCTGATTCTCACAGGGGAAGGGGACAAGGCCTTTGTGGCTGGGGCCGATATTTCCCAGATGGTCAAAATGAACGCCCTTCAACTGAGAAGATTCTCTCGGGATCTCCACAGCGCTGCGTTTCGGCTGGAAGAGCTCCCCATCCCCGTGATTGCCTGTGTAAACGGTTTTGCCCTGGGTGGTGGCACAGAGATGGCAATGGCCTGTGACTTTATCTATGCATCGGAGAACGCTAAGTTCGGGCAGCCTGAGATCAATCTCGGGGTCATCCCCGGCGCAGGGGGAACTCAGCGCCTGCCCCGGCTGGTGGGTAGGGGGATGGCTAAAGAGCTTTGCATGACAGGAGCCATCATATCGGCACAGGAAGCCAAGGAGATCGGGCTTGTGAATAAGGTCTTCCCCCATGAACAGCTATGGGAGGAGACCATGAAAACAGCCGGTGTCCTTGGCTCAAAGGGCAGGGTATCCCTGATGTTTGTCAAGAGATGTATAAACAAGGGCCTTGATGTTGATCTTCGTGACGGATGCTATATGGAGTCCGACGCCTTTGGCCTTTGTATGGCCAGCCCGGACGGCAAAGAGGGGTTCACGGCATTCCTGGAGAAGAGAAAACCCGATTTTAAGGGAGAGCTGGTTTAGACATGGATTTCCAATTGACAGAAGAACAGCAGATGGTTCGGGATATGGCCCGAAAGTTCGCTGAGGCGGAAATCAGGCCAAAGGCAGCAGAACTGGATGAAAAGCATAAGCACCCGGCAGAGATTGTTAGGCAGTTGGGTGAGCTGAAGATGCTGGGCATTGCCGTACCAGAGGAATACGGTGGGGGCGGGATGGACAATGTGAGCTATGCTCTGGCCCTGATCGAGGTCTCCAAAGGCTGCGCATCGACAGGGGCCATTATGTCCGTGAACAATTCTCTTTATTGTTATCCTGTGATGGCCTATGGCACGCATGAACAGAAGTTGAAGTATCTTCAACCCTGTGCTTCAGGCGAGAAGATCGGGTGCTATGGCTTGACCGAGGCCAACGCCGGTTCAGATCCTGCTAGCATGCGCACCACTGCGGTTAAGGATGGAGATGAGTGGGTAATCAATGGCGAGAAAAAATTTATTACCAATGGCAACGTGTCATCTTATTGTGTTACGGCGGCGGTGACTGAAAAAGGGAAGGGGTACAAGGGAATCAGCTCCTTTGTCATGGATCTGGACAACACACCTGGATTCAAGGTGGGCCGGGTGGAAGATAAGTTGGGAATCTTGGCCTCCGGTACAGCCGAACTCATCTTTGAGGATGCCCGGGTACCTGCCGATGCCCTCCTGGGTGCAGAAGGGGAGGGGTTTAAGCAGATGCTCAGCACCCTAGACGGGGGTCGCATCGGAATCGCTTCGCAAGCGCTTGGTATCGGACGCGCCGTTTTGCAGGAGGCCCTGGAATACGCAAAGATCAGGGAACAATTTGGGCAGCCCATCTCTTCCTTTCAGGCCATACAGTGGAAGCTGGCGGATATGGCAACAGAACTAGACGCTGCCGAGCTGCTTACTCTCAGGGCGGCATGGTTGGAGGACCACAAGAAACCCTATGAAAAAGAGGCGGCCATGGCCAAGCTGTATGCCTCGGATGCGACCATGAGGGCAGCTGTGGAAGGGGTGCAGATTCTGGGTGGATATGGGTACTGCAAGGAATACCCCATGGAAAGGCATATGAGGGATGCAAAAATTTGTCAGATCTACGAAGGTACAAACGAGATCATGCGACTCGTAATCGCTAGGAATCTTATAAAGGGCAGATGAGAGCGGCATCAAAAGAGATAAAATCTTTTTTTGAAATTATACAATTTGTTTGGGGGACATTTTATTTCAGGAGTCCCTAAGCCTTGAGTGGCAAGGGGATAGGCTGTCTAAATAAAAAACTTTATACTGTATTGGACATGTAAATAACAGAATTATACATACATTGGACAGCACCCATTTGCATTTGGTGCGCATGAAGCTGATCTCATGGCGGAGGTGCCGAATGGCTTCAGACTTTAATAAAAAAATATTTGCGGGAATAGAGAAGGGCCAAGAGAAGTGGCAAAAGGAATTGGAGAAGAGGTTTGCCACTAAGCCGGAACGACTTGAAAGATTCACCACTGTATCAGACCGGGAAATCGAGAGGATTTATACGCCTCAGAATATCAGAGAAGAAGTTTTTACCAGAGATCTTGGGTTTCCCGGGGAGTATCCGTTTACCCGTGGGGTGCAGCCTTCCATGTATCGGGGTCGGCTCTGGACCATGAGAATGTTTGCGGGGTTTGGAGATGCAAAAGATACAAACAGGCGGTTTCGGCATCTGGTGGATCAGGGGCAGACGGGGCTCTCCATTGCCTTCGATATGCCCACCTTGATGGGATATGATTCGGACTCGCCAAAGGCGAGAGGTGAGATCGGGAAATGCGGGGTAGCTATTGATACACTAAAGGATATGGAGGACCTGTTTGAAGGGCTTCCGGTTGAGAGGATCACCACCTCCCAGACCATCAATCCGCCCGCGCCGATCAGTTGGGCCATGTATATTGCCATGGCAGAGAAGAGGGGGATCGATCGGCGCATTTTGGGGGGGACGATTCAGAATGACATGCTGAAGGAATTCATAGCCCAAAAGACGTTCATGTGTCCGCCGGTGCCTTCGGTCCGTGTGATTACTGATACGGTGGAATTTGGAACAAAGGAAGTGCCCCGGTGGAATACCATCAGTATCAGCGGGTATCACATCAGAGAGGCAGGGTCCACAGCAGTTCAGGAACTGGCCTTCACGCTGGCGGATGGTATTGCGTATACGGAGGCAGCCATTGAGCGGGGCCTGGCTGTAGACGATTTTGCACCTCGATTTTCCTTCTTTTTTGATTCTCACATAGACTTTTTTGAAGAGATAGCCAAGTTCCGTGCGGCCAGAAGGTTGTGGGCCAAGATCATGAAGGAAAGATTCAAGGCCAAGGATCCCAGATCCTTTTGGATGCGTTTTCACACACAGACGGCAGGATGTTCACTCACAGCTCAGCAGGCTTACAACAATGTGGTCCGAACGGCCTTACAGGCCCTGGCGGCAGTTTTAGGGGGTACGCAGTCTCTTCATACCAACTCCCTTGATGAGGTATTGGCCCTTCCCACTGAGGAAGCGGCCACCATTGCCCTGAGGACGCAACAGATTATCGCGGAAGAATCAGGGGTGACCAATACCATTGATCCTCTTGGGGGTTCCTATTTTATGGAGGCGCTCACCAACCAATTGGAAGGGGAGGCCTCTGAGATCATCCAGAAGATCGATGACATGGGTGGAATGCTTGCTGCCATAGAAAAGCATTATCCACAACAAGAGATTGCTGATGCAGCCTATAACTACCAGAGACAGCTAGATGAGAATCGAAGGATTGTCGTTGGGGTAAACAAGTACGTTATGGAAGAGGAAATCCCCGTGGAAATCCTGGAAATTGATGAGGAACTTGAGCGGCTGCAGATAGAAAAGACAAACCGCATAAAGAATGAGCGGGATAACAAGAAGGTGAGAGAAAGCTTGGAAAGGTTGGAGCAGGCCTGTGCGGGGAATGAGAACGTGATGGAGCCCATTGTTGAGGCTGTCAAGGCGTATGGCACGCTCCAGGAGGTTTGTGACGTGTTCAGAAAAGTATTTGGCGAATACCGGGATCCCGGCATCTACTAGCGGCCTCCTTTAAGATTTTGTCATTAGCGGCAACGTACAAAAAATAAACCATATTTCAATTAGTTGTAACAATTTCTTGAAGTAGCAAGTTATAGTCAGATAGCCGATTCTTTTTTGAGGCCATGCCCCTTTTCTCAAGGGGATATCTATTGCCGCAGAGGGAGGTGGCCATAAATTCGGGCTTTAACAAATTTATGGGAGATTCCCATGCGTTCTGGGGAGCAAACCCCGAATTTTTGGCCACTGCTATGCTCAGTGGAACTCTTTTATGAGATATCCCCTTTCAAAAAGGCTCATGGCCTCACTCTGAAAATGATACAAGCAGTAAAAAGATTATAGCGATGCCAACGCTTCTGACCTTACCAAAATTTGGCGTGGGTTCGGATGTGGCGTGAGTGAGAGATATGACTAGGAAAAGGAAGACAAGGATAATGGTGGCCAAGCCAGGGCTTGACGGGCACGACCGCGGGGCAAGGATCATCGCCAGGGCGTATCGTGATGCTGGCTTCGAGGTGGTCTATACCGGGTTGCACCAGACCCCTGAGGAAATTGTGCAGGCCGCCATACAGGAAGATGTGGACATGATCGGTCTTTCGAGCCTGGCAGGAGCGCATAGGTATCTTTTTCCTAAGACCGTGGAACTTCTCAAAGAGCGGGGAGCCGATGACATCGTTGTCTGCGGGGGAGGGATCATCCCTGATGACGATATCCCGAGACTCAAGAAAGCGGGCATTGCAGAGATTTTCAGACCCGGTACAGCTTTGGATAGTATCGTGAAATGGGTAGAGGAGAATGTGAAGCCTAGGTGAGGCATAACATTATGGACTCTGTAACGGAAAAAGTCATTGCTGGTGATATTCGGACCGTGGCACGTCTTATAAGAGATATTGATGATGGGATGCCAGAGGTGAGAGAGTGTCTAAAAGCGATTTACCCCCATACGGGAAAGGCATATGTAATTGGCATCACTGGGGCTCCTGGAGTGGGGAAGAGCACACTCGTAGATCAAATGATAAGCCATTTAAGAAAGAAAGAGAAGACAGTGGGTGTGCTCGCTGTGGATCCCACGAGCCCGTTCAGTGGCGGTGCCATCCTGGGAGATCGTGTCAGGATGCAACGACACAGTATGGACCAGGGCGTATTCATCCGCTCCTTGGCTACCCGCGGGCATTTCGGTGGACTAACCCAATCCACACGAAGTGCGATAGATGTCTTAGACGCTATGGGAAAGGACTACGTTATTGTGGAAACAGTGGGTGTGGGGCAAGACGAGGTGGATGTTGTTAGGACTACGCACACAACGGTTATTGTGGTCATTCCAGGAATGGGCGACGACATTCAGGCTATCAAGGCGGGCATCCTGGAGGTGGGTGACATATTTTTGATTAACAAAGCAGACCGTGAAGGGACAGATAAGACCCTGAGCGACCTAAGACTGATGATCGATATGGATCAAAGAAAATATGAGGAGGGCGGATGGAAGCCACCCATTCTCAAAGCAGAGGCGGTGTTCGATAAAGGGGTGGTGGAAATGTTGGAGGAGATCGAGAACCATGGCAAATATCTGATGGAATCAACCGGGGGGCTGCCTTTCAGAAGGAGAAAGGAGAAAGTGAGAGAGGAGCTGGCAGAAATGGTCAAAAATCGTCTCATCCAAGAGGTGTTTGAACAAGTGTCGAAAACGGGCGAGTTCGAAGAGGCGGTGGACTCTATTGTAAACGGAGAAACAGACCCCTACACGGCGTGCGATAGCCTGATCCTTCCCAAACTGGGCCTTTCAAAAAGCTAATTCCATTACTTTCTGCATAAGTCAGCTCAAGGAGTGGCTCCGTAAGAAATCGACGAAACTTAATTGCGTGTTTTCATGTCAGGCATGTTTTGGTGGATACGACAGGTCATTCTCACTTTGGTGGGCTGCTTTTTCCTTGGCTTTGGAATCCACCTTTTGATATCCGCGTACCAATTGAAAAATCCGTTCTGGTTCATCATGACGTTCTTCGCCTCCAATTTTATCATACTCATTAGCGCTGCACTTTTGGTAGGGTTCATCGTCCGGATGGTGTCTTCAAGTAAAGCTTCAGATAAGGAGGAAAAGGATATATAAAACAGTTTGTTAGGAGAGCTAGCTGAGGTATGAGATTAAATTAATAAAGGGAGGAATAGGCGAATGCCGGTGCGAAAGAAAGCGCAACCTCTTGGAAAGAGGCTTATGAAGTTGAGGAGAGAGAAGAAGCTAAGCCTCAAAAATCTGGCCAATGAAACGGGCTTGACTGCAAGATACATCAGTCAGGTGGAGAAGGGGGAGGTGATTCCTCCGGTTTCAGTTATCTTACAGCTTTCAAGGGCGCTGGAGATAGACTCGGGTGTGCTTCTTACTGAAGAAAAGAAGCGTCGGGGTAAGGATTCGGATGAAGACTTCCAAAAGAGGACAGAGGATTATACCTACCAAACCCTAACCCCTGAAGCGCGACACAAGCACTTGAAGGCCTTCAGAATTTTTATTGATCCCAAATCTGATCATAAAGGGGTAAGTTATCAACATCTGGGGGAGGAATTCATATACGTCTTTAAAGGAAAAATTGAGGTTATAGTGGGAGAGAATAAAAATACTTTGGCCCCTGATGAATGTCTGCATTTTAATTCCTCCATTGTTCATAGATTGCGCAATATTAGTGGTGAAAGGGCAGAACTGCTTGTGGTGCTTTACACGCCCTAAAAGGGTATAAAATAAGGTAGTCGCGGAAGAGGAGTAGGGATGGCTTATCAGCTGAATGAAGAACAGATGATGATTCAGGCCATGGTAAGAGATTTTGCCCGAGAGGTGCTCATGCCGAGCGCCTCGAAAAGGGACCAGACAGGAGAATTTCCCGCGGAGAATCTGAAAAAGATGGGGGAACTGGGCCTCATGGGCATGAATGTCCCACCAGAATATAATGGTGCCGGTGTGGACACGGTCAGCTATTCTTTGGCTATGCAGGAAGTTGCCTATGCCTGCGCCTCTACGGCAGTGATCATGTCCGTTCATAACTCCGTGGCTTGCGGTCCCATCTATCTCTTTGGCTCCGATTATCTCAAAGAGACCTATCTGAAACCCTTGGCCACGGGAAGCAAGATCGGTTCTTTTGCCCTTACTGAAGCCAGCGCGGGCTCCGATCCAGCCAGTCAAAAGGCAAAAGCACGCAAGGATGGCGGTAGCTATATTATTAATGGCAATAAGATGTTCATCACGAGCGGAAAAAATTCAGATATGACCGTAGTCACCGCATATACGGACAGGGCTCAGAAGCATCGCGGGATCAGTGCATTTGTGGTGGAGAAGGGGACATCAGGGTTTTATGTGGGGAAAGAGGAGGACAAGATGGGGCTCAGGGCCTCTGACACGGTGGAGTTGGTCTTTGAGGACTGTCGTGTCCCATCGGAAAATCTTCTTGGTCGGGAAGGGGATGGCTTTGTTATCGCAATGAGTTCTCTAGACGGGGGCCGGATAGGAATTGCCTCCCAGTCTGTGGGTTTGGCCCAGGCCTGCCTGGATGCGGCCGTAGGTTATGCCAAGCAGCGGATTCAATTTGGAAGGCCCATTTCCCAATTCCAGGGATTGCGCTGGGTGATTGCGGATATGGCGACGCAAATTGAGGCGGCCAGGCTACTTACATTTAACGCTGCGGCCATGAAGGACCGGGGTGAGAACTTTAGTGCAGCGGCATCCATGGCTAAACTTTACGCTTCCGAAATGGCGAACCAAATAGCCTATCAAGCCCTGCAGATCCATGGCGGTTATGGGTACATCAAGGAGTATCCAGTAGAGCGGTATTATCGTGATGCAAGGGTCTTTACCATCTATGAAGGCACTTCAGAAATCCAGAGAAGAGTGATAGCCAATAGGGTTATTGGACAGCGATAACTATTCTATAACCTATCCTCTCACAATGACCTCCTCATCGCGCCTCGATCCCTTCTGTAAGCTGGTTTTTGGCCTCCCATACGAGAGCTTTTGACAGGTCTCCACAACGTTCAACGGCCTGTCTCATTCGGCATCGAGACAAATCTTTCGATCCTACTTATCACACGCCCGCGCCCGCCTTGGTATGGCTTATCTTTTT
>JASFIT010000069.1:0-14528 GCA_050122535.1 Desulfobacteraceae bacterium
CATCCATCAGCACCACGAACATAAACCAACTATTCTTCTGAAATTCCGCAAGCCCGAAAATTACAGGTAAAATCATCTATGATTTTATTGGCTTGAACATGATCGTTATCTATGCCAATTACATTAAAATTATACTCTTATTTTCACGTGTCATGGGCTAGAAAGGAAATTTAGGGGGAGAATAGAGGATGGGTATTATTGAATACGCGATAGATGAAGAAGTAGCTGTTCTAACAATGAACGATGGTGAAAACCGCTTCAATCCTTCTTTTCTAAAGGCGTTTCTTGAGGTTTTAGATGAGATTGAACAAAAGACAGGTGTGGATGCACTTGTGGTAAGCTCATCCCATGAAAAAATCTTCTGTAATGGAATTGACCTGGACTGGCTGGCTCCTCTTATTCAGAAAGGGGATAAAGAGAGTGCAACTGCCTTTCTTTATACCATGAATGACCTTCTTAAACGTATTCTCCTTTATCCAATGCCCACCATAGCAGCCATATCAGGCCATGCATTTGCGGGTGGAGCCATCATGAGTTGCGCGTTCGACTTTCGCTTTATGCGTTCTGACCGTGGCTATTTCTGTTTTCCTGAGGTGGACCTAGGGGTTCCATTCTTGCCAGGAATGATTGCCATTATTAGGAAAGCTGTTCCCATGTATAAGTTTGAGGAAATGAAATATACGGGAAAAAGGGTAACTGCTGAGGAGTGTGAAGCACATCACATCGTCTTAAAGGCCTGTCATAGAGATGAACTGATGGATGAGGCTCTGTCTTTCGCAAAAGGATTGAGAAAGCGGAGAGAGGTCATGGCAGAGATGAAAAAGAGATTGTATAAAGACATTGTCCACAGCATTGAAATAGAAGATCCTCCATTGATTGAATCAGGGACTTTTTACGTATAGGCAGATTAATTCACCCTGATTTTCCATCAGCCTCCCAGTAAGCGGTTTTTCGACATTTTCATTGGCAATCATTACTTCAGTTTCTAACCTACCCAAAGGAAACCTGAGGGATGCCGTTAGGAATCCGAATTTTCGGCTCCCTGGTGAATCTGGTTTGCTTTGTGTCCTTGAATTGATTCACGTCTAAAGCACACCAAGGAATTGCTATTCTTCCTTGCTGGCTCGTCCTTGCGTCTTTTATTCAGAATATGTAACCTTTTAGAATTCTTGACAAAAAGCTTTTTCAAGTATATACTATTTAGTTAATGCATCAGTCCCGGTACCTTTGAGCAATCTGCCGAAAACGTACCGGTTATCAAACCCCCTTGTTTCCAATATATGCGGATCGGGGGTTCCCCTTTTGGGTCACCATAGCTCAAGGAAACCGTAGATATGGCCCGAAAAATCGTAAAATACCAGATAGATGAGAAGAAATATTTTGACACCAGTGAAATATTCGATTCTCTTTTTGGTAAGGCACTGAGAGTCCTTTTCAGACGGGAAAACCTGGAAGAGGAAGCTGAAAAATATGAGAAGAAGGGCAGGTCAAAACGGAAAAAATCTAAATCATCCAGCAAGGAGAAAGCTCCCAAAGGGGCTGAGCCCGAGGCAGAGGGAAAACCCAATGGCATAAAAACGAAGCGTCTCCCCAAAGGCGTCACCTCTGTGACAGAAGAAATCCCCGACGGTGCGGAAAAGCAAAGGCGCCCCAAAAGCGTTCAATCCGGAACAGAGAAGAAATCGAGTGGAGCAAAAACGGCAGAGGCACCCAAAGTCGTGAAATCCGAAACAGAAGAAAAACCCGGCGACGCCGAAAGCCTGGAAAAGCTCAAACAAGACGAAACCAGAAGTGATGAAAGGCCCAGTAGAGACGCAGAGAAAATAAACCAGCCTTCCATCAAATATGAAAGAGCTGAAAAAGCCAATTTGAAACGTATTGTAAAGGCGAAGAAGAGCAGGAGGAGAAAGAAAATGTCCAAAAAGCAAGCCAAAGCAGGATCGAACAAGCGAAGAACACTGTTGGCATTTGTTCTATTCCTTGCAATGGCAGGTGGGTACTTTTATTACCAGAGTGGAGGTGATCTGGGTAAACTCAGCGAGTCCTTGAGATCGATAAAGAAAGATGCCATCCCACTCTCAAAGGATATCGGTAAAACCATAGCCTCCTTACCTGCAAAGATTAAAGGAATCATTCAGCCGGAAGAGGAAAAAAAGGTGGCCAAAAAGCCGGCAAAAAAACCACCCAAAATTGCCCGCAAACCTGTGCCAAAAAAGCAGAGCGCTCCTCCGTCGAAAGGAGCAGCCCCCCAGAAAAAGATTCTCGTTGTTAAAAAGCCCCACACACGTGCTCTTAAAGAGACTCACAGACCTGTTCCCAGGCAGTCCTACAGACGCGTTGTCAAGGAGACCCCTGAGCCTGTTACCAAACAGCCTTACATCCCCGCTGCTGAACAGTCGCATAAACCGGCTGCGCAAGTGTCTCCTCCCCCTGCCGTTAAAGAGCCCCCTAAGCCTGTTGCTCAAGCAAACAGGAAGCAGGTCCCGGTTAAGGCCAGCACTCTACCGGCAAAGCCCCCCGTATCATACCCGTACTCCATCCACCTCGGATCATATGCCTCCCTTGAACGCGCCGAAAAAGCCATGTCTAAGTATGAAAAAAAGGGCCTTTCTCCTTATTGGGTGGAAGTGGATCTTGGAGATAAGGGTGTATGGTTCAGGATCTTTACAGGGTATTTTTCAAACAGAGCAGAGGCTGAAGCCTATATAGATGAAAAAAAGATCGCAGATGCCAGGTCGAAACGCACGGCGTATGCTAACCTGATAGGTGTCTACAATTCTCAACACGAGCTCAATAGGAAAAAGGTCACCCTTTCAAAGCTTGGATACAGTCCCTACATCATCTCTGGGATCAATGGGGAATCTCTGCTCTACGCGGGGGCCTTTTACCAGAAGGCACGCGCAGAGAAACAGCATACGCAGTTGGCGTCCAAGGGAATCCGGAGCCGCGTGGTAAGTCGATAAGTCTAGGCGTGGCCTTTTCCCTTGACACAAACCCATTTCTTTCTATACTCCTCCCCCAATAAGCATACCGCTGAGGCTGTCGGAAAACGCCCATCTGCTGCGTTACCCTCATCCCTCGTCATTGCGGCGTACTTCTATGTACGCCTCATTCCTCGGGATCTCGGAAGCCTTGCATTTGGACATTTTCCATCAGCCTCTGATAAGCCGGCTTTTCGACAATCTCGTTTCTGACTCTCAGCATTTGTCTGCCTGACGGCGTGTCTAACTTGATGGTATAGGAATTTGCTTTTTTGAGTCCACCGCAGGGGGACGAGCTATAAAATCGCGCAAGCGATTTTATCACCTGAAAGGAGAGTAAGCGTTATGATTACGCCTGAGATGATGCGTGAAAAGGCGATGGATCTTTTCGCCAACGATATGTATTGAGCACAGGCCCTCCTGGCCGTGGGCCTGGACATGATTGGGGAGGAAGAGGAGAGAGATACGGCCATGAGGACCATGGCGGGCGTGACAGGAGGATGTTATCGGGGAGACTTTTGCGGCGCCATCGCCGGCGCTGCAATGGCCGTTGGATGCCTTTTTGGCAGGGCCACCCTGGACGAAATGGAAGATGCCCGCCTGGCCTCCACGATTCGTTTGGTTTACGATCGCTTGAAAGAGAAAGCCGTGAAGAAATATGGTGATACGAGCTGTCAAACCATCTCCCATTGCAACTGGTATGATCCGGAAGATGTGAAGGCCCGCCGGGTAGATGGACGCCGGGACGAATGCACCCGTTTTGTGGGTGAATGCGCACAAGTCCTGGGGGAAGTTCTGCTTGAAGTGGTTGGGGAGGAGGAACTCAAGATACTTCAAGGCGAAGCATAGAAGATTCAACCTGGAGGGCTTCCACATATCCCATCCCGAGTGCACGCGTTTGATGGCGCTGCGCAAACCCGTCAAGATCCCACCATCCAAGCATCTCAAATTAGACCATTCTTGACAAAAAAGCTTAATTCAATTAAACTATTCTTAAAAAAAACAAAAAGATGTAAAGGGTATAAGGAGGAAAAATGAGGAAGAAGAAGCATGTTCTGTGGGCTATTCCGCTGTTATGGCTGATCGTGGCGGCCACACCCGTATATTCAGCCAAGATTTATTTTAAGAATGGTTCATCCATTGAATGTGACAAAACCTGGAAAACAGGAGATTTTGTCTGGATCAAAAAATCCCGAGGCGTCATGGGCTATCCCATCGGGGACGTGGATTTAAAGGCGACTTTTGGGGAGACCCTGGGAAAAACGGCAGGAAAATCGCGGGGCGAAACAGATAAGGAAGCACTCATTCTTGAACTCTGGGAATTGTCTGGCCTGCAAAAACAGGTGGCACAGCTGGATGACCTTTCCGTTGCCGGTCTGACCGAACAATATCAAGCGGGGAGAATGCCTCCGCAAGTCTATGAATATCTCGTCCCCATATTAAAAGATGCGTATCAAGCAGACAGGATAAAACGGCATTTACTGGCACGGTTCAAGAAGAGCCTAGACCCAGCATGTATTGAGGCCGTGCTGAGCTGGCTGCAGTCCCCCTTGGGACGAAAGATCACGAAACTTGAACAGGCTGCATCGACCCCAGAGGGTGTGAGGCAAATGACCATGTATGCAGCGATGATTCAGACCGATCCGCCTCCGCAAGCACGATTAAGACTGGTGGAACGCCTCGATGAAGCTCTCAAAGTAACCGATTTGATGCTTGATATGGCGACGATCACGGTCAATGAAACCATGAACGGTGTGGTTGCGGCCATGCCCCAGCACCTTGACATGGATCCTTTGGCGATGAGTCAGCTCCTGAAAACACATCGGGAGGAAATGAGAAGGCAATTCCAGAAAGCAGTTACGACCACGTTCCTTTATGCGTATCAGCCCCTGTCGGATAGGGAGTTAGAACAATACATAGCCTTCGCAGAATCCGAACATGGAATGCGTTACCATAAGGTGTTAGTGGAAGAAATGAAAAGGATTCAAATGGACGCCTCTTATTATGTGGCGAAAGGTATGAACAGGTTTCTCCCCAGTCAAATGTGAGCGTCGTGTGCACATGGATAATTCTAACGCGGGGTCCGAGAGGACCCCGCGTTTTTATAGGTCCCTGATGATTTGTCTGACCGGTGTGTGCCAATTGTGGGCGTATGTGAAAAGGGGGAACTGTTTGCGTGGAAGGGAGATGGGCCGGGCATCGAATCAGACGCTGCACACCCCACAGCGATCGCATGATCCCACCTGACATACCTCGGATTCCCTTTCTTTTAGAGCGAGGTTGTATTCCTTGACCAAATACGCTTTGTAGATGCCGTGATCTATAAAGTCCCAAGGAAGGATTTCGTCCGTCTCCCTCGTCCTGTGGACGAAAAAATCGGGATTGAGTTCAGAGGAGCGGAAAGTCTTGGTCCAATCCCCATTGCGTTTGTGGGATGATAAAAGCAGGGCTCCAACCCGCCTATCTCCCATGGACAGTAGGGTCTGGATATAAGCCCATTTGGGCACGTCAAAATTTACCTTAACCCCTCCCTCTTTACCCATGGCCTTCCTCAACCATTTCTGCTTCTCTTTCAGGGTGGAAGTGTTCTCCATGGGAAACCATTGGAAGGGTGTAAATGGTTTTGGGACGAAGCAGTTCACGCTCAGTTTTATTTGGCCGATTTTCCCACGCGTTCTGGATTCCCTAATAAGATGATGCTTGATGGTTTTGACCAGATCTAAGATCTGGGTCACATCTTCGTGGGTTTCTGTAGGCAGGCCGATCAAGAAATAGAGCCTGAGCGTGAAGTCGCCCTTTTGGGCGATGAGTCGCACTGCGTTTATGATTTGATCCTGTGTCAATTGTTTGTTCACCACCCTGCGAAGTCTTTCAGAGCCGGCTTCCGGGGCGATAGCCACACTTCTCTGTCCCACGCTTCTTAAGTGGTCAAGTAAGTCTTCGCTTAATGAATCGGCCCGCAATGAGGAGACGGAAAAACGCCCCCCTTTCTCTACTATTTGCCCTGTTACGTGCGCTATGCCTGGCGTGTCTGACACAGACGCACCCACCAGACCCAAATGGTCGTGTCCTTCCATGACTTCCTCTACCCGAGAAAGCAACTGGGTTTCATTGTGCAACCTTGGCGGTCGGTAAACATAACCTGCGGCGCAGAATCGACAAGACCGTCCGCAACCCCTGCCCAGATCAATGAGGACCCTGTCAGCGAACTCCGTGTCCGGTGTCAAAATACCAGAGGTGGCTACCGGAGCGTCTGCTTCAACATGACGTGCCACCTTTATCTTTTCAGGGATGCCGGGATGGGCGGGTTCCATGGACTTGATGGTACCACTGGCGTGGTATTCCATGTGATAAAGGGAAGGGACATAGAGAGAATCTAGATTTTGCGCAAGCGTCTTTAAGACTTCTTGCTTGCTCTCCAGAGTGGGCATAACATCTATGAATAGGCCAATGAACGCCTCAAGACTTGCCTCTGCTTCTCCCAATAGGAAAAGATCCAAGAAGGGGCTTAAGGGCTCTGGATTCATAATGGTGGTGATCCCTCCTGCCATCACAACGGGGTGGGAATCGTCCCTCTCATGGGAAAGGAGAGGGATTTTGCCCAGCTGAAGGATTTTCAGGATGTTGGGATAATCATTCTCAAAGGAGAGGGAGAAGGCCACCAGGTGAAATTTCGGGAGTGGAGACTGGGATTCCATGGAGAGGAGGTTTTTCCCCGATTCCAGATAGAGGGACATTTCTCCGTCATCGGGTAGGAAAAAACGTTCGGCCACCACATTCTCTTTTGTATTCAAGAGTTGGTAGACGATCTGAAACCCCAGATTGGACATGCCGATCCGATAATGATTAGGGTAGGCTAGGCCTATGGAGATTCTTCCACCCCAATCTTTTCTTATCACGCCTTTTTCCCTGGCCAATCTGGCCCGGTACAGGGAAACGATCTTGTCCGACACGAGCTTAGCCCCACAAATAAAGTAAGCAGTATGTAAAGAGCAGTAAGCACAAAAGAATATGGTGAGCACAGATTAACTCCCTTCCACCGTAGCCGTCGATCTTATGATTCAAAAGATCGTCTCGTTCCTTGCCTGCGGTGGAAACGTCATCACACCCTCTCAATCAATCGGCCTTAGCCCTGAGGAAGGTTGGATAATCGAGACTATCTTTGAAAAAGGTCCGTTTTAGGAGACCCTTCTTCTTGTAATTCAATTCTTCTCTATGCGCTCGAGATGGCACCTCTTCAGCCCTCTGGAAGGTGGGTGTTTCCAGGACCTCTCCGTTCAGTTTGACCGTCCATGCGTCATCTGCATCTTCCGGGGTCACATCCCTAAGTCTGACCACCTTATCGTAATGTTCCCTTTCTATACCCGTGGCGATGACGGTTATCTGGATCTCATCCCCAAGGGAGTCGTCGAAAACCACGCCCCAGAAGATGTCCGCATCTTCATGCACTTCTTGTTTGATATAGCTGGAGGCCTGATCGATCTCTTCCATGGTCATGTCTGGAGGTCCTGTGACGTTCATTAGGAGACCCCTTGCACCACTTATGGACACATCTTCAAGAAGGGGACTATTGATGGCCTCCTGTGCCGCTTCGGCGGCCCGGTTCTCGCCACTTGCCCTTCCAGTACCCATAATGGCCGTTCCCATCTGTTCCATCACCCTTTTCACGTCAGCAAAATCCAGATTAATAAAGCCACTACTCATAATCAGATCAGAAATTCCTTTGACCGCGTGAAGGAGCACCTCATCGGCCCGCACAATGAGTTCCTTGAAGGGGGTGTTCTTGTCTGCTATGGTTTTCAGGCGCTCATTGGGAATGATAATCAGGGTATCCACCTCTTTTTTTAGCTCCTGTATCCCGTCCAACGCCCTGTTCATCCTCTTGTCACCCTCAAATTTAAAGGGCTTGGTCACCACGGCTACGGTTAGAGCGCCCAGGTCCCTCGCTTCACGCGCCACGACCGGAGAAGCGCCAGTTCCTGTTCCTCCGCCCATGCCTGCCGTGACAAAGATCATATCAGATCCGTCGATGGTCTCCCTGATCTCATCAATGCATTCTTCGGCTGACAAGCGGCCCACTTCCGGATCAGCGCCTGCGCCGAGCCCTCTGGTTATGGATGCACCAAGCTGTATCTTCTTGGTGCACAAAGAGCGCTCGAGATTTTGGCTGTCTGTATTGGCCGCCACAAATTCAACCCCTTGGAGCTTGGTGGCGATCATATTGTTTGTGGCATTTCCGCCAGCTCCGCCAACGCCAATGACCTTTATCTTGGCATTGTACCTTTTACCTTTTTCTTTCTCTTCAACAAATGCAATCTTCATAAGTGTCCCTCCTAAAATAGGTTTGGCCTGACAGCCCGAACGGGCCAAAGGGCTAACCAGGCAGTTAAATGACATCTTTGAACCATTTTTTCATCCTCTCCATGACTCGGCCAAAGATGTTCGTATCCCTTATCCTGAATTTCTTGCCCTCCTGATTTCTCTTCCCTCCATAGAGAACAAGCCCTACTGCCGTTGCATACATGGGTTTCCCGACCACCTCCGAAAGGCCTCTGATCCCGAGTGGGTAGCCTGTACGTGAAGGCGCATTGAATACCTGTTCAGCCAACTCTGTGACCCCGGGCAATTCTGCGGAACCGCCGGTGATTACCACGCCAGAATTGATCAGATCATCATAGCCCGATCGGAGTAAATCATTGTGAATAAGGGTAAGTATCTCTTCAACCCGCGGTTCCAGAATCTCACCCAGGATCTGCCTTGATAAGACCCTCGGTTTTCTACCTCCCACTCCAGGCACCTCAAGGGTCTCATCCTTCCCGATCATAGAGGACATGCCACATCCGAATTTTATTTTTATCTTTTCAGCCTCCATTCTCGGTGTTCTAAGCCCTATGGCAATGTCATAGGTGAGATTATCTCCACCCAGGGTTAAGACAGAGGTGTGTTTGATGGAGCCCCGTGAAAAGACGGCCATGTCTGTTGTTCCGCCGCCGAAGTCGATCAGGGCCACGCCCAAATTGCGTTCTTCTTCGGAGAGTACCGCTTCACTGGAGGCCAGCGATTCGAGCACAATATCACACACATCCAACCCGGCCCTGTTGGCGCATTTGATGATGTTCTGTGCTGATGTGACCGCACCAGTGACGATATGGATCTTTGCTTCCATGCGAACGCCGGACATGCCAAGGGGATCGGTGATGCCATCTTGTTCATCTATAATAAACTCTTGAGTCAAAACATGGATCACCTCGCGGTCCATAGGGATGGCCACAGCGCTGGCCGCCTCGATCACCCTGTCGATATCATTCTTGGTAACTTCCCTTTCCTTGAGAGCGATGACGCCATGACTGTTGAATCCCTTGATGTGTCCGCCGGCTATGCCGGCATAGATAGAGCTTATCTCACAACCGGCCATGGTCTCTGCTTCTTCTATGGCCTCTTTTATGGAATTGACTGTTCTTTCAATGTTAATTACCACCCCCTTTCTGAGGCCTTCAGAAGGGTGACTGCCAATACCGACAATCTCGATGCCATCAGGCTGGAGTTCACCCACCACAGCACATATCTTTGTTGTTCCGATATCCAAGCCTACAATGATTTCTCCGGCCATGATCCTAGCTCCTTAAAAAAATTGTCAGTTAAGGTTGACGGCTTCGTAATCAGTACGTTGTTTTGCGAAATAGAGGATAACGGACCTGTACCTATCAACTGACAACGCCATCGTTTTTGTATGAGACTACGGCGCCCTCCCTGTAATTTAGATTTATACGCTTCACCATTTGAATACGACCGCTCCTTTTGAGATGCTCAACAAGCCGTTTCAAATCCTCCATTTTTCGCTTCAATTGAATCCCCTCCAGCTCAATAACCGCTGGCAAGGAGAGAAAATAGAGGGAAATATGTCCTGTCTTCTCAACGTGGACTTCAGACAGCTGCCCTAGAGACAAGGAGCCCTTTTCCGCTTCAAGAACCCTCAGCACGCTGGCTGCCAATTGTAGTTGCTTCTTCCTATCGCTTCCGCTCGTGGATATACCCGTGACCAATGGAAAGTCCATGGAAGCGGTCTTGTTTACTCTCCTGAAAATCTTCCCCCATCGATTCATGTAGTGCAGGTTGCCCATGACAACGATTGCGTAAGGTTTCTCCTTTTCCGCCTTAATGACTAAGGTATGGGGAAAGCGTTTTTCAAGATTGACCGATCTAATCCAAGGATGCTTTTCCATTCTCTGTTTCAATTCATCCAATCGGACTGACAACAAACTGGTATCAGGTTTTAGCTCGGACATTTTCATCAGGGCATGCCTCAGCTTTCCATCAACGCCGTCAACGATAACCCGTTCAAGCCTGATATAGGGAGACGAGAGCAGGTTTTCATAGAGATAAAGAAACAAAAGACTTATGAGCACGAGCCCAGCCAGGAGACAGGAGAATTTGAAAGAGCAGGAAAAAAGGAAACGCGTTACCCTCCATGTATTGGAAGAGGTCTTCCGCTTCCTCTTTTTGATGGCTTGTTTCTTTAGAACGGATTTTGTCTTTCTCGGTTTCTTCTTCATGTGACACGCTGTCTAGTGGCCCACTACCCTTATCTCAGGTTCCAGTTCTATTCCCGTCTCTGCCCTTACCTTCTCTTTTGCCATTTCCATGAGGGCCAAGACGTCTTCCGCCCTGGCACCCCCTGTATTCACGATATAATTTGCATGTTGGGGCGAAATCATGGCGCCCCCAATCTTCTTTCCCTTTAATCCTGCCTCTTCGATGAGCCTTCCCGCATAGTCATCGGGGGGATTTCTGAAGACCGAACCTGCACTGGGATACTCCAGAGGCTGGGTCGCTTTTCGTCTTTTTAAGTGGTCTGCCACCCGTTTTGAGACAATCTCCGGAGTCTCCCGCGTGCATTGCAGACTGGCTCTGACCACAACGATCCCCTCCTGGATGGACGAATTCCTGTATGAAAAGGTCAGATCTGAACGATTTCTTGATGTAAGTTCTCCGTGAGGGTTCACCAGTTCAATTTCCTGGACCACACTTCCCATATCCTTTCCAAATGCACCTGCGTTCATGGTCACGGCACCACCCACTGTACCGGGTATTCCTGCGAGGAATTCCAATCCTCCTAATCCCCTCTGGGCCGTGTACTTCACGAGATCGCTGAGAGCGAGGCCTCCTCCGGCCACCACGATCCGGTCATTCTTTTCATGCGGCTCGATTGTGGCCAGCGCCCCCACCATGATTATTACGATCCCGTTGAACCCCCTATCTCTCACCAGTAAATTACTGCCACGACCAACCACCAGGTAAGGGATATTCTCTCTGTTGATGTGGGAGAACAGTTGTTGGAGCTCTCCCAGTTCTTGGACAAAGCAGACCGCGTCCGCTTTACCTCCGATGCGGAAGGTGGTGTGCTCGCTCATGGCACGATCCAGGCGAACAATCTCCCCCATGATTTCAACCAATCCTCTTTTCTGTCTTAGGTCCATGTCCATTAAGGCGGAAGGCGTAAGGCACAAGGCAGAGGGATTTGATCTTAAGGCCTTGCGCCCTGAGCCTTAGGCCTTCAGCCTTTTCAATAGCGCCTCACCCACGTGATAGATATCTCCTGCGCCAAGGGTGATGACCAGATCTCCAGGCTCGATAAGACCTAATAGGACCTTCAAGATCTCATCCTGGTGGTGACACAAGTTCACCTCTCTGTGACCATGTTCCTTTATTCCCTGGCAAAGCCATTCCGCATCTACACCCTCTATAGGAGGCTCCCCGGCCGGGTATATGGGAGCCACAATGAGTAGATCGGCCTGGTTAAAGCAAATGGTAAAACGGTCATACAAGGCCTTTGTCCGCGAATATCTGTGAGGCTGAAACACAACGACGAGGCGTTTTTCGGGCCAGCACTCCTTTGCCGTTTCCAGAACCGCGGTGATCTCTGTGGGGTGATGACCATAATCATCCACCAAGAGAATACCGCCTTTTTCCCCTTTCACCTGGAAGCGCCTGGCAAGGCCTCCCAAGGTTTTGAGACCCTCTTTTATATCTCCCGTTTTCACATCCAGTTCTTGACCCACCGCTATGGCTGCCAGGGCGTTCAGGACATTATGGTTACCCGGTATCCCGACCTGGACACGACCCAACGAGTCGTTCTGGTAGAGGACCTCAAAACCAACCCCTAACCGGTCCCCTTCTATATTAGAGGCCCTCAGGTCTGCCTGGGAATTCGTGCCATAGGTGATATACCTTTTTCTCAAATGGGGAATCATGCCCTGAATCTCTTCATTGTCCAGACAAATAATGGCAAGCCCATAGAATGGGATCTTGTTGATGAAATTGATAAAGGCCTCTCGAATGGCATCCATATGGCCATAGTAATCCATGTGCTCATAGTCCACATTGGTCACAACCGCTATGGTGGGGGAGAGGGCCATGAAAGAGCCATCGCTTTCATCCGTCTCCGCAACCAGGATATCCCCTTGACCAAGTTTCGCATTGGAGCCGCCCCAGATATCTAGCCTACCCCCAATGACCACGGTTGGATCCAGATCTCCGCTGGTCAGTATGGAAGCGATCATGGACGTGGTGGTGGTTTTACCGTGGGCACCCGCAACAGCCACGCCATACTTGAGACGCATCAATTCTGCCAGCATCTCAGCTCTGGGTATGACGGGAATGTATCTCTCTCTGGCCTCAATGATCTCGGGGTTGTCACTGGCAACGGCTGAGGAATAGACCACCACATCTGCTTCGCCTATGTTGTCTTCTTTATGTCCGTGAAAGATTTTTCCTCCGAGACGGGCAAGCCTGGCGGTCACATGGGAATCCTGAATATCAGAACCGCTCACCTCATATCCAAGATTGATCAGGAGTTCGGCGATACCACTCATGCCGATACCTCCTATGCCCACGAAATGGATGTGTTTGGCCTTACCGAATGTTTTCATACCTTTGCCGAGTATGCGACACTACAAATGCAATCGACCACCAACCACTGACAACCGACGTGATTCATCCCCTTCTCATTTCCTCCAGGTGATCCACAATGACCTTGGTCGCATCGCGCCGTCCCACTTTTGCTGCCTGCTTACCCATCTCCTCCAGAACGCTCCTCTCATCCATATATTTGGACAACCGCTCCGCGAGATTTTCACCACTCAGATCTTGCTCAAGGATCATGTCGGCACCACCTACCCGAACCAACATAAGGGCATTGGTTTCTTGATGCCTGTTGGCCGCAAAAGGGTAGGGGATTAAAATAGAGGGTTTGCCCAGGGCGGCCAACTCAGAAACTGTGGTAGCACCTGCCCTGCTCACCACCATGTCCGCCCGTTGATAAGCCTCTGCCATGTCCTCAATGAAAGGCATAATCTTCCCTTTAAGTCCCCTCTGTCCATAATCCTCAACAACACGGGCATAATCTGTTTCACCGCTCTGATGGATAACCGCAGGATCTTTCCCTTTCTCTCTTAAAATCTGTAATGCGGCCACAAAGGCCCTGTTTATGGCCCAGGCTCCCAGACTCCCTCCCACCACCAGGATGGTAAATTTTTCATCCTTATTGCCAGGACCCCCCTCTTGTGCAAACAGTTCTTCACGCACGGGGTTACCCGTCAAATAAAGGTCTCCGCCCGGGAAGTGTTGCCTGCTCTCTGCGAATGAGATAAAGACTCTATCTGCAATTCTGCAGAGCAGGCGGTTTGTCAGTCCGGGGAAGGAGTTCTGCTCATGGATGGCCGTGGGCATACCCATGAGTCTGGCTGCCAAACAGACGGGGCCAGATGAATATCCCCCCATCCCGAGAACGAGATGGGGCGAGAATCTCTTCAAGATGGAAACAGACTGGAAAAAGCTGTAGGGTAGCTTTATGAGGACCATGCTTCCCTTTTTCCAGCCCCGACCCTTGATGCCTTCCACATGGATGCTCTGCTGGTGGAATCCCAAACGGGTTAATATTTCAGACTCCATTTTCCTCCGGCCTATGACAAAGCGAATGTCTGCTGTCCCGTGTCGCTTAACAATCTCCTCGGCGATAGCCACCGCAGGGAAAAGGTGGCCCCCTGTGCCTCCGCCGGCTATGATGATTCTTAGTTGGCTATTACCCACACGCGCCAACGCCTCCTTTGCCTGGCCAAAGACCCCCTCTCATCATTCCACAGTTTGCATTCCCACTTCCCTCTATCTCCTCGCCGAGATACTAAGAAGAATGCCGATACACACAAGGTTGATCACCAGAGATGATCCCCCGTAACTGATCAAAGGGAGTGTGAGCCCCTTGGTGGGGAGCAGGCCCATCACAACGCCCATATTCACCAGGACCTGAAGCCCGATGAACGTAATGATTCCCAAAGCGAGATAGCTGCTATAAAGATCACGTGCACTCAAGGAGATTTTGATCCCCCGCATGATCAAGATAGCGAAAAGGACAATGATGACCACCAATCCCACCAATCCCAGCTCTTCGGCCACGATCGAAAGAATGAAATCTGTGTGTGGCTCTGGCAGATAGAAGAGCTTCTGCTTGCTGTTCCCGAGTCCCACACCAAAGATCCCTCCAGACCCAAA
>JASFIT010000070.1:0-14464 GCA_050122535.1 Desulfobacteraceae bacterium
TATATTAGGAAATTTTATCCGTCAGGTTTAAACAAGAGAATCAACCACTCAAAATCATTAATCATTCCATGGTTTCCCGGCATTTCGCCCGCCGTGTCAGGCCGACGTTATAACTTGGATTGAGACTGTTCTTCAGTGACAACCCATCAACGTTCTTCAGTCCAGGGAGAGCCCTATTAGCATGAAGCGCCGTACCTTCCTCAAAATTGCCGGCATGGGCAGTCTTTCCTTTGCAGCAGGATGCACTTCTGAACCAGAAAAAACACTCTATGCTTTGGTTGAAGCGCCCGATGATATGGTCACCGGAAAAACGCGTTGGTACGCCTCCACGTGTCGAGAATGCCCGGCCGGATGCGGCATCCTAGCCAAGAACAGGGAGGGGCGAGTGATCAAGGTGGAAGGGAACCCGCACCATCCCATAAACAGGGGAAAGCTCTGCATGAGGGGCCAGGCAGCGCTGCAAGGTGTCTACAACCCCGATAGAATCACTACCCCCCTGCTCAGAGAAAAAGAGGGATGGCGGCCCCTCTCTTTTCAAGCGGCAGAAGCGCTTTTGAAGGATAGGGCTGCCAAAGCAGCAAGGAACGGGCAGGACAGGGTCCGAATGGTGACGGAAGTGGTTGGGGGAAGCCTCATGGGGCTTTTTGCCCAATCCCTTGAGCGATGGAAGTCTGGAAATCCCTTGGTTTTTGAGCCCTATGCCTATGAATCTCTGAAAACGGCAAACCAGAAGGTCTTTGGTATTAACGGCCTGATTTCCTACCACATGGAGGAGGCAGATTTTCTCGTTTCATTTGGTGCAGATTTTCTGGAGACATGGCTTTCTCCTGTGGCGTACGCCTGGAAATTCAAACAAATGCATTCCCTGAAGCAGGGAAGAAAGGGCCTGTTTTTTCATGTGAGCCCCTATCAGTCCTTGACCTGCGCCAATGCCGACCTGTGGATATCGTGCATGCCAGGTGGCGAAGCCGCCGTGGCCCTTGGTCTTCTCAGAGAGGCCGTCAGTCTCGGCCGAACCGAGTATCTTCCAGAAGAAATTAGGGATAGCGTTGAAGATGCCGCCGCTTCATATACACGGGAGAAGGTGATTCAAATTTCCGGAGTTTCTCCTGAATTTTATGACAAACTCAAGGCCCACCTTTTTCAAGCCACAAAGCCGCTGGTACTTGGCACAGGGTCGGGGGGTTCAGGAATCAGTGCCGTGCAAACCGATGTGGCTGTGAATTTGTTAAACGTGGTTCTTGATCCTGAATTCACTCTCCTTGATTTCAACAACAGACACCGTGTGGAGATCGCTGCCAGGAGATCCCAGGTCCTGGAGTCTTTCAAGACCTTGGAAGAGGGTGCCGTTGATCTCCTGTTGCTCAACAACGTGAACCCCGTCTATGCCCTCCCTCTTGCAAATGGAAAAAAAGCTGTCCTGGAAAAACATTCCGGATTTATAGTGAGTTTTAGCAACTTCATGGATGAGACCACGGCACTTGCAGACCTCATTCTCCCCGTGGCCCTTCCACTAGAGACCTGGGACGAATATGGCGGGATACAGGATATGCTATCCACATTGCAGCCGGCCATGGGCAGTCTGACCGGAGCGCCGGTCTTGGGAGATGTTTTTCTACGCACAGCCTTTGGGAAAGGACAGGCCCCCACGAATTATAAGGCATATCTCTACAAGCAACTTATAGATCAAGGGAGAATTAGGGGGCAAAAGGGGTGGAT
Organism: Desulfobacteraceae bacterium; assembly: GCA_050122535.1. Taxonomy (GTDB): domain Bacteria; phylum Desulfobacterota; class DSM-4660; order Desulfatiglandales; family HGW-15; genus JASFEQ01. The sequence goes on from JASFIT010000070.1 coordinate 1,720, forward strand.
CCAGGCCTTTCAGAAGGGAGGGATTTTTGAGACATCATCACGGCGTAAGTCTTTGTCAAAGAGCGACGTTTCAGATGCCTTAACCACCATTCCGAGCCCCGCACAAAGACCGATCGAATCCGAGCTTACTCTCATCGCTGCCCCTTCCATACGCTTCTTTGATGGAAGGGGCGCCAACAAACCCTGGCTTTGCGAAGTCCCTGACCCCTTGAGCAAAGTGTCCTGGCAGACACCTGTGCTGATGCACCCAGAGACCCTGGCGCAAAGGGGTTTGGAGCAAGAGGATATTGTTCAGATCGAAACCAAATGGGGTAGGGCAGAGGCGCCGATCTATGAAACGAAAGGCGTCAGACCAGGCCTTCTCATTATGGGCATAGGCCAAGGCCATGAGACCTACGGTCGCTATGCCCAACAAATGGGAGCAAATCCTTATGCGCTCCTTCCCTCAGCCGTGGAACCCCTATCCGGGGGGCCTTTTATGAGAGTGGCTCCTGTTTCCATTCGTAAAACGGGCCGTTCCACGAAACTGGCCCATACGGACGGGAGCAGGATTCCTCATGGGAGAAAGATCGCCCTTGCCATCAATTTGAAGGAACTGGATCATGGCAGACCGCACAAAAAGGGTGGACTCTCCATGGAGGAGTTCCCCCTTACACTCCCTCTGCCGGAAGGTTACGAGACAGAGAGGGATATCTATCCTGTGCACGAGCATAAAGCATATCGCTGGGCCATGGTGGTGGATCTGGATAGATGTATTGGCTGTGGGGCCTGCGCCACTGCCTGTTACGCGGAGAACAGTCTGGGGGTGGTTGGCCTAGAAAGGGTCCTTGAAGGCAGGGAAATGTCCTGGCTGGAGGTGCAACGCTATCATGATCCAGAACGCATGGAGAGAATGATTTTTCTTCCCATGCTCTGCCAGCATTGCGATAACGCTCCATGTGAATCGGTTTGCCCCGTATATGCCCCCCATCATTCAGAAGAAGGCCTGAACAATCAGATCTATAACAGATGTATTGGCACCCGATTCTGCTCTCAGAACTGTCCCTACAAGGTGAGACGTTTCAACTGGTTCTCTTGGACATGGCCTGAGCCTCTAAATCTTCAGTTGAATCCAGACGTCACGGTGCGCAGCAAAGGGGTTATGGAAAAATGCTCTTTCTGTATTCAGAGGATCAAGGAGGCTCACGGAATGGCTAAAGACGAAAAGAGAAAGATCATGGATGGGGAGATCCAGCCCGCCTGTCTGCAGACGTGTCCCACAGGCGTGTTCACATTTGGAAATTTGGTGGACAAGCAGAGCCAGGTCAGAAAGATGGTAGAAGACAGACGGGCCTATCAGGTTATGGGCTATCTAAACACAAAGCCTGCGGTGATTTATCTGAAAAAAGTGGTCCAAGAAATATGAATCCAGATGCTCCGCATCGTTTGGAATACTGGAATGTTGGAATGCTGGAATAATGGGGATTTTCAACGGAGAACTATTGCTTTAGATGGGAGATACGGCGGGGCGGGTTTCCGCCGGCATATAGTTTAGAAGAAGTGTAATTCCAATATTCCATTGTTCCATTATTCCATGAGCTTGCCTACAGGCAGTAGCTGCCCAATAGGCAACGATATCCGTTCGAAGCCACGGACATCGAGATAAGACCATGTCTGACCTGACCTATGCAAAGATAGACAAAACAGTGCTCGATACCCTCGAGCGCCCTTCGAAAAGCTACTGGGGCCTTATCGCTCTGCTCGCCTTGGGAATTTTCGTGGGAGCCGCCTGCTGGGCCTATCAAATTGCCGTGGGAATAGGGGCGGGTGGCCAGAACAATCCAGTGGCCTGGGGGACCTACCTCATAAATTTCGTCTTCTGGGTGGGAATTGCCCACTCCGGAACCCTTATCTCTGCCATTCTCCATCTATTTAGGGCTGGATGGCGGAATCCCATTGCTAGAGCTGCTGAAACCATGACCGTTTTTGCAGTTTGCATCGCCGGACTTTTTCCCTTTATTCACCTTGGCCGGGTATGGCTGGTCTTCTATATGTTGCCCTATCCCAACCAGCGAAACCTTTGGCCCAACTTTCAATCGCCACTTATGTTTGACATGGTCGCCATCAGCACCTACCTGCTCGTCAGTTCGCTCTTCTGGTACACAGGGATGCTTCCGGACTTGGCCACCGTAAGGGATAGGGCTTCTGGTTTACGGAAAAAAATCTTCACCATGATTTCCCTTGGCTGGACGGGCCGGCATGAGCAATGGCGGCATTATACCCGGGCCTATCTCTTTTTCGCGGCACTGGCGACGCCCCTCGTTATTAGCGTGCATAGCGTGGTCTCTTGGGACTTTGCCCTGGGCGTTGTCCCCGGATGGCACAGCACCATCTTTGCCCCTTACTTTGTGGCCGGCGCCATCCACTCTGGGTTGGCCATGGTCCTCACATTGATGATCCCCATGCGGAAGGTCTTCCGCTATCAGGAATTCATTACCAAGGATGTCCTGGAAAACGTGGCCAAGACCATTATCTTTACCGGACTCATTGTGGGCTATGCCTATGCAGCGGAATACTTCATCGCCTGGTACAGTCATAATATGGTGGAACAGGAATCCTTTCGCTGGCGGGCCGTTGGTGAATATAGCATGGAATTCTGGATCATGATCATTTGCAACAGTCTGATCCCCCTCCTTTTCTTTTTCAAAAGAATTCGAAGAAGTATACCGTGGCTTTTTGGCATCTCCATTTTCATAAACATAGGGATGTGGTACGAGCGCTTTGTGATCATCATAGGGAGCGTAGCCCATGACTTCATTCCCCATGCCTGGGGCTTATATGCACCCTCGGCCATTGAGTTGGGTATCCTTTTGGGGAGCTTCTCTCTGTTCTTCTTTCTCTACTTGCTATTTGCGAAACATCTGCCGACAGTGTCCATGACAGAGCTGAAGGAGACCGTCAGAAAAGGTGAGCAACATGCCCACTAAAGAATATATCGTTGGAAGTTTTAGGGATGAAGACCAAGCCGTTTCGGCCATCGAAGCTTTGAGGAAATCACCCTGGAAGCTAGACCGCGTTCATAGCCCCATTCCCAGTCACGCAATCGCCAACGCCTTGAAAGAGAAAAAGAGCCGGGTAGGATATTTCACCCTCGTCGGAGGGATACTAGGGTTCTTTGCCGGTTTCGCGCTTGCCATCTATACGGCTGTACAGTGGAACCTCGTTGTGAGCGGAAAACCTGTTGTGGCCTGGCTTCCGTTTCTCATTGTGGGGTTCGAATTCACAATTCTGTTTGCAGTCCTGGGGAATGTGATCGGACTTGTCACCCAGGCCCGTTTGCCCGAATTTGAAAGCCTTAAGACCTACGACCCACGTTTTTCTGGCGATCATTTTGGGATCGTCGCCTCCTGCTATGAAGGGGAACAGCAAAAACTCATGGAGTTCTTGACGAGTATAGGTGGAGAGGTAAAAGCATCTGAGGGCTGAGCTATGAGAATTGAGGAAGGCCAAGGACGCATATGACATCAAATAGCGGAAACAAAGCGATTATCAAAAACAGATCCGTTTTGGTGGTCTTTTTCCTGTTTGTGATCATAGGTCTTGGCGGATTTATTTTTCAGCTGACAGGAAAATATCCGGAGAGGGCATGGCAGGCCTATCTGATCAATTTCCTGCTCTGGTCAGCCGTTGCTCAGGGGGGCCTTCTTTTTTCCATGGTGACTCACCTCACCAAAGCGAGATGGAGCAAACCCCTGCAGGGCATCGCCGAATCTTTTGCCGCCTTTTTCCCCATCTCCTTTGGCCTCTTTCTGCTGCTATTTCTTGGTAGAGATCACCTATTTCCCTGGCTCGGTCAAGATCTGCATGGCAAGGAGGTATGGCTCAACCTTCCTTTCCTATTCTGGAGGGATTTTTTGGGGCTCCTCATTCTATATGGATTGGGATTTGCCTACCTTTACCATGCTCTAAGACTTAAAATGGCCGATCTTGAGCCGCACGGCATGGTGCATCGGTTTCTGCATCAATGGTGGTCTCGTGGCGCGTATGATCCAGATCGCTGTAGAGCCAAGATGAGTACATTAAGTGTTCTTTACATCGTCGCTTATGCCCTTGTGCTTTCCCTTGTGGCCTTTGATCTGGTGATGAGCATGGACCCCCACTGGATCTCCACGCTCTTTGGCGCCTATTCATTCGTCAAGGCCTTTTATGTGGGACTTGGTTCATTGATTATTCTTGCCGCTGCTGTTCGTCTCACGCAGGGAGAACAGTCCGGATTGACTTCATCCCATTTTCACGATTTAGGCAAACTCTTTTTTGCCTTTTGCCTGGCTTGGGCAGATTTCTTTTACTGCCAGTTCATCGTTATCTGGTACGCCAACATCTCTGAAGAGACGAGCTACATCATAAAACGCACCATGCTCGCTCCATGGAATTCGCTGGCCTGGACCGTCTTCATCGTGGGCTTTGTCATTCCCTTTTTCATCCTGCTCAATAGAAACATAAAAACCAAACCCAAATTCATGATAGTTCTTTGTTCAATCGTACTTGCAGGAATCTGGTTGGAGCACCTTCTGCTGTTGGGGCCAGCCTTGAGCCCGCATGTAGGGGCTCTCCCGTTGGGCCCCTCGGACGGATTGGTCACACTGGGTTTTTTGGGACTCATGGCGCTTTCTCTGGTTTTCTTCCTAAGGCTTTTTCCCGCCCTTATGACTAGCGGCAGTGGGGGGGTGAAGTGATGGAAGGATCCTTGAGCCCCATGCGGAATGGGATTGACACGGTGGCAAGAAATAGAGGACCTCTTCTCATATCTGGTCTCTGTCTTCTCTTCCTCCTCCTTTTCCTATATCTTTTCTACGTCGTGCCGGCCAGGGATATGGGCCCTGAACAGCCCATACCGTTTAGCCACCATCTCCATTCTGGTGTAAAGCTTATCCAGTGTGAGTTCTGTCACCCCTATGTGGGGCGCTCCAAACATCCGGGGTTGCCTCCGGTGGAAAAGTGCCTCTATTGCCATAAATACATCATTGCTAATCATCCCGAAATAAAGAAAGAGCATGAGTATTTCAATACGCAGACACCCACGCCGTGGCGAAAGGCCAATTATTTGGCTGAGCATGTGGTTTTTAACCACCAAAGGCATATTAAGAAGCAGATTGCTTGCCCCGAGTGCCATGGGGAAGTAAAAGCCATGGACAGGATCAAAGGCGTGAATTTCAAAATGGGCTTCTGCATTGCCTGTCATAAAGAAAAGAAGGCCAACCTGGACTGTTGGTTGGCATGTCACAATTGAACAGCAGAGAGCATGTAACAAAGAGCATAGAGAGACGTGAACTCTATGCGCTATGCCCTTTGCGCTTTGCGGTGCGAGTGAGGAAGATTGATGGCTTCATCCGAGGAACCTTTGCCTGAACAGCACACCACAGCCCGGGCTTTCTGCATCACCTCTGCAGCCTGGTTTGCCTTTGCCACTTCGTTTGGGATGATTGCGGCAGGCTATCTGATTGCACCAGATTTCATGGCCAATATCGGCTTCCTCGTCTTCAGCAGAATTCGTCCTGTCCACGTAAATATCGTGCTCTTCGGTTTCGTGACGCAGGGGCTTCTCGCCGCGGCATTTTACTTTGTCCCCAGGCTACTGCAAACTGAGCTCTTTAGTGAAAAATTGGGGTTGGCCGCCGTTGTTATTTTGAATTTTGCCGTGGTTGTTGGGATTGTCGGATTGGCCGCTGGCTACACGCAGGGCAGGGAGTATGCTGAATTAATTTGGCCAGTGGATATGCTCATCGTCATCGCTTTTGTCCTCATCGTCTTCAACTTAATCATGACGGTAAAGCGGCGAAAGGAGCCGGTCCTCTATGTCTCTGTCTGGTATGCGCTGGCTGCCGTTGTTTTGACCTCTGCCACGTATTGTATTGGTAATGTGGTTTGGAGACCGGATACGGGCGCCCTGCTGGGTATTCCGGACGCCATCATTCTCTGGTTCTACGGGCACAACGTGTTTGGCCTTCTGTTGACGCCTCTATCCCTGGCAGTAGCGTACTATGTGATTCCTTTAGCCACACGGAACCCCCTCTACAGCCATACCCTTTCACTGGTGGGATTCTGGGCGCTTCTCGTGGTCTACACGCATATCGGGACACACCACCTGCTTCAAGTTCCTGTGCCCACCTGGCTCAAGGTGATCGCGATCGTGGATAGCGTCGCCATGGTCATTCCCGTCATGGTCTTTCTCGTTAACATCTGGTACACCGTCAAAGGGAAACTGGGAGAGATTCATGCGGACATCGGGGCCAAATTCGTCTTCACCGGCACCATTTTCTATTTTTTCGTGAGCATACAGGGCTCCATGATGTCTCTGCCTCAGGTTCAAAGGGTGACCCATTTCAACAACTGGGTGGTGGGTCATGCACATGTGGGTGTGCTGGGTTTCGCGGCCATGACAGCGCTCGGTGGTCTTTACTACGTCCTGCCCAGGATTACGGGTAAACCCCTCTACAGTCGTTTCCTTGCTGATCTCCAGTACTGGCTTGTCCTGCTAGGAGTTATAGGGTTTACCGTGGTGCTCACCATCGTGGGTCTGATTCAGGGAAATGCTTGGCTGAATGGTGAAACCATTTACCGCGTCTTAGCGGAAATTCACATGTATTATGTGCTGAGGGTCTCCATTGGCTTTCTGATCATGAGCGGCGCCTACATAGGCCTTTACAACATCTTTAGGACGCTCTTCTTCAATCCAGGTGGAAAATCATGACGATGACACCAAGGGCATTGATTTTAGGTTCTCTCGGCATCCTGGGTGCCGTGGTCTTTGTCATGGTCATCTGGCCCTATGCAACCAGGGATATGACCCCCTCGGAAATCTTTCGATTACGTGGCCCAGAGGAATCGGCGGGCAGAGCCATCTACGTGGCCAATGGATGTGTTTATTGTCATAGTCAATCTATACGTGCCATCGATTGGGGGCACGGTGCAGAGAGGATAGCCCAGTCAGGAGATTACGTGGCAGACGAGCCCATCCTTTTAGGATCACAGCGCACGGGCGTTGACTTATCACAGGAAGGGGGAGAGCACCCGGATGACTGGCACATCGCTCACTTTATCAATCCTCGATATACCCGTCCCAACTCTATCATGCCCCCTTTCAAGTGGTTGGGCATGGAAAAGATCAAGACCCTGACGCGCTATATACAGGGGCTGGGCTTTAGACAAGCTGATCGTCGTATGGAGCGTCAAATGTATTGGAAGAAGGAGGCTATAAAGGCCTATGAGGAGGGCCCAGAGGCCAACGTCAGGTGGCTCGCCAGGATGGTGCCAAAGGGCTGGCGCAGCATCCCCAATCCCTATCCCACCACGGAGGCAGGGTTAAAAAGGGGGCAAATGATCTATCAGCAGTTCTGCATTGGATGCCACGGTCCCGTTGGTGACGGCATGGGCCCTGCGCAACCGTGGATTTATCCCCCGCCCCTCAACTTCACGATTCTCAAGGGCAGGGAAATATCAGGTGGAATCATCTACTATCAGCTTATGAATGGGATTACGGGCACGGCCATGCCCTACTTCAAACGGGAATTGGAATCCCAGAAGATCTGGGAAGTTGGTGATTATGTGGCCGTCTATTTTATTAATCAATCCGATGCCAATAGGGAGCCCCGAGGCATTGACGCCTCGTGGGAACCATAGCAAGTGAACTAAAGTGAGCTAAAGTGTCTAAAGTGAACTAAAGTTGTAAAAAGACAATGTGTAGGATTAACAACGTGTTCACAAGGGCGTTCTAGGAGTGTACGGGAATATTTGTGTTGAGGGTCATTCAAACATATGAGAATCTTATGAATGCGGTGGCGTGGCAATTTAGTGGAAATCAGTCTAAAAGATTTATAAGCTCTCTGATTCTAAATTCTAGGCGCTCTAGGCACTTTAGTCATTTTAGATCACTTTAGGCACTTATTATGTATTACCCATACTTCATAACTTACATGCTCGTTGGTTTGGTAATCAGCTTTTTAGTGTTTTTGTGGGCACTAAACAATGGTCAGTTCAAGGACCAGAAGAGGGCCCGTTTTCTTCCACTTAGGGATGAGGAGGAAATGAGGCCGCGCAATGTGTCCAGGGTGAGCCGGATAGAGCTTTACGCCCTGGCACTTCTTGCCACCACAGGGCTTATGGTGTGTGCGGCTGTGTTGGTTTTTGCATTGGTTCGGGCCGGCTGAACAGAAGCCGGGTTGGCAAAAAGCAATAATTTTGCCCTATAGATCTCTATGAGAGGTAAGGCGAAGTGCATTTTTTTGAACTGAGAAATCTCCAGCATTTTGTTCTATACCTTTTCCCAGCACTCATTTCTGTGTTTCTTATTGGTGCAGGATTTGCGTTCATACATTTCAGAGTGAAGGATTTGGGAGAAAAGGAGAAACAGCGCCACTACACGTTCCTCGGAGAGATAGAGGAGAGGAATGAACCATTTCCGCTGGTTCTCATACTTATCATCGCGGGAACCATTTTGTGGGCCTTTTTTTATATCTTGGCAATAGGCCTGTTGGAGGTAAAAATCTAGGATGGAGAAAACCGCTAGCAAGGAATCGACCCTGGTCACCTGGGTGGTTATTCTGCTTTGCATGCTCTTGATCCTGATTAAGGGGTTCTTCGCTTTTTCGGTTGTGGGAGACCTGGGTCAACCTGATTGGGATTACCGGCCAGTTAAGGACGTACCAGGCGAGTCTCCCTATGCGATGTACGAAAAGTTGCCCTATCCACAGCACGTGAAAGGGAGTGAGGGTGAGTAGATGAAAAGAATGGTTCTCACAGCCGTTATCGTGGTGATTGTGGTCCTGGTGGCTTATAAAGCACTCACTTTCATCGACAACGAATTTACACCTGGCCGGATGCGCGAAACGCCCGCCGTGAAACCCTACGAAAAGCCGCTGCTGATCATGGAAAAAGGAGTGATCCCCATTGAAGGTGGAGAGGCTGTCTATAGAGCGGAGGATGGAAAAAGGTTAAGATCTCCCTTTGTGAAGGGCGATCCAAATGTTCTCAAATCGGGCAAGACCCTCTATTTCACCTATTGTGCCCAGTGCCACGGAAAATATCATGACGGCAACGGAACCGTGGGTCAGAGTTTTCATCCCCTTCCTACTGACCTGAGAACCATAAAGGTTCAAACCCTTCCCGAAGGGGTGCTCTTCAAAGAAATCAGCTACGGTGTCCCGAATGGAAGACAACCGCCTCTTGCCACGACCATTGAGGTGATGGACCGGTGGCGCATCATAGCCTATCTGAAATCCTTGGGCCCTCGCAGATAAGATGAACACGATCTCAGGGACCTGTGACCTTTGCGGACTTCCCCTCCGTTACGGAGCCATTAGCGCTGTGTTTTCCAAACAGGCCTATCGGTTTTGCTGCATGGGATGCAGGCAGGTGTTTACCCTGCTCCTAGAAGCTTCCGATGAAAGGGATACCACCTCATTCGGGGAGAGCGACCTTTTCAAGAAATGCCAGGAGATGGGAATCATTCCCAGGTCCGAGTCTGAACTGGAACAACAGGCTCAGAGCGAAGAATACGCTAGATCCGACCGCTCTTTCCACAAAGATATTGGAAGCCTTGAAACCCAAAAAGCGATATCAGATGAAAATGCTTTGGGGCTCAATCTTGTTGTGACAGACATGTGGTGCCCTGCCTGTGCTTGGGTCATCGAGGAGGCCTTGAAGAGAAGCAATGGGGTTACGTATGTCTCGTGCAGCTTCTCAACGGACAGGGTTCTCTGTGAATACGACCCCGTATCCACTTCACCTTCCCAAATTGTGCGCACGATCGATTCCCTTGGCTACAAGGCATCAATTCCGGGTAAGGAGGAAGACAGAGGAGAAAAAAAGAGGGAATTTATACGCCTCGCCATATCTGCGTTTCTTACCATGAATGTGATGATGCTCTCCTTTGCCCTCTATTCCGGTTTTTTCACGGACCTTTCTCAAGAGACCATCCGGAAAATCTCCCTTCCTATTTTTGTCATGGCAAGCATTGTTCTATTCTACGGCGGACGCAAGATCTATCACAGGGCATGGGTTGGAATGACCTCTGCCGCCTTTAGCATGGAAACCCTCATCACTGCGGGAGCGCTCAGTGCGTATCTTTACAGCACCGTTAATATGGTTTCAGGGAGTATACATCTGTACTATGACACCTCCTCCATGTTGGTGACGCTTGTTCTCTTGGGCAAAGCACTGGAGAGGAGGGCAAAAGGTGAAGTTCAGGAAGGTCTAGAACACTTCTTTTCTCTCCGCCCCAAAAAGATGAGAATCTGTTCCGATCATTATTCGAACGGGCGATACGTCGCTGCAGCACAGTTGCGAAAGGGGGATGTATTCAGGGTAGAGGAGGGTGAGGTCATTCCTGCTGACGGATTGGTCGCTGAGGGCAGGGGTTCCTTGGATGAATCCTCCCTTACCGGGGAAGCCCAGCCCGTTGCCAAGAAAGCCGGGGATAGGGTGAAGAGCGGCGCCAAGGTGATTCAAGGAATGTTTAGGGTTAAGGCTGAAGGGGTGGGCAAGGAATCCACCTTGGGTCAAATGATCACTATCATGGAAAAAGCGCTTTCAGGCAAAACGCCATTAGAGGGGAAAACGGATCGTGCGCTACAGTGGTTTGTTCCCCTGATCCTCGTCCTTGCCGTGGGGACGGGGCTTGTTTGTTTGCTTTTTGGCCTCACCCCAGATGAAGCCATGGTACGGGCGGTCACGGTCATGGTCATCGCTTGTCCGTGCACACTCGGTATCGCCATCCCCTTGGCGAGGGTAGCGGGCATTTCTGTAGCCAGCAGGAGGGGCCTTCTCGTGCGTGATTTTAATTGTTTTGAGCAAGCAGAACGAGTGGACACCTTTGTCTTAGACAAGACAGGAACTGTCACCACGGGAAAATGGGCACTTCAGAAAATAATCCCTATGGAAACTTTTACTGAGAGACAAGTTCTAGCCATGGCGGCATCCCTTGAGAGGGACTCTGATCACTACATCGGAACGGAAATCAAAAGGAAGGCTGCGGAACTTCTGGTTCCGCCGTTGAGCATGGACCGAACAAAGGTCTTTGAGAACGGGATTTGTGGTGAAATTGATGGGGCTGAGATAAGAATTGGTTCAAAGACCTTCTTGGCAGAGGAATTGAAGGGGTTGGGCCCTACTCAGGAAGTTCGCATTCCAAGGGATGCGGAGTATTCACTCGTGTATATGGGGCGTGCTGGTCGACTTTGCGCCATTTTTGTCTTTGGAGATAAGATCAAGGAGGGGTCGCGAGTAACGATGGATCAATTAAAGGCCATGGGATATGAAATCTTCTTGGTCTCGGGGGATGAAAAGGAAACCACGAGACAGGTTGCTGAAAAGATCGGCATCAAGGATGCCTATGGCGGGAAACTGCCCCAAGACAAGGTCCTCTTTATTGAGGGATTGCAGAGGACGGGACATAGGGTCGCCATGGTGGGCGATGGCATTAACGATGCGCCCGCGCTAGTCCAGGCTGACCTGGCCATGGCCGTCCACTCAGGAGGTCATCTGGGCAAGGAGACGGCAGACATCACCCTGATGCGCGGAGATCCCAGACAGGTTCCTCAATTTCTGGGGGATGCGAAAAGGGTCAACAGGAAGATCTACGAAAATCTGCTCTTCTCCTTCTTTTATAACTTCATCGGCATTCCCGTTGCCATGAGTGGTCTTTTGACGCCTCTAATCGCGGTGTCCGCCATGCTGATGAGCAGCTTGAGCGTCATTGGCAACACCCTCCTTCTTATAAAAAGGGCCCCGCAATCATAATTAACCGCGGACTCACGCAGACCTTTTGGCCGAGCGACTTGCTCGGCCAAAACCTGTATATTGAGCGCTGGCCATGTCGGCTAGCGCTCAGTCTGCGTCCATCTGCGGCAAAAAAAAGACCTCAGTATCGGATTCCCTTGATAACGAAATAAATCCCTACCACAATCAACAGCACTGCTCCGATCTCATATATAATCTTCCTCGATTTCAGCCAGCCCGAGCCGGCCAACTTGCCCACGATGAGAAGGGCAGGGACCGTTCCTATTCCGAATCCGAACATAAGACCTGCCCCAATCAGTAAACCTTGAACCGAGTGAGTGGCCTCCATACCTGAGCCTGCAGCGGCAATAAGGGCCGCATAGACAGGACCGCAAGGGAGCAGACCGAGTAGCAATCCAATAGGGTAGTAGACGAGAGGAGATTTTGTGCCGGCCATTTTCTTAAACCCTCTGGAGATAATCCCTTGGGGATTGTAGTAATCACCGAAGATACGCCCCATAGGAATCCAACCGCTCATGGATAGAGCCATAATAATAATGATTATACCTGCCAATATGACGACAACTCTCTGAAAAGCGCTGATGCGGGAAGCAATCTCCGTCAAAGATCCTGTCAAGCCCATGAGTCCACCAAGAATGGTGTAAGTGGTGATCCGTCCCCCATTGTAAAGGAGTTGCGAGAGAAGTATCCTTTTCCCTTTCAAATTCAGGGAAAAGGAGACAACAATGGGACCGCACATCCCAATGCAATGACCAAAGCCCACGGCAAAGCCGGTTGCCAGAAGAATAATGAATAAGGGACTAGTGGAAGACATTTCTGTTTTTCATTTCTAAGAACGGAGTCAAGTAAATTTATGGGTTCAGTCGAATATAATCAAGGTATAAAATCGCTTCAGGATTTTATAGTGGTTATATTGATAGGGATTAAGCTGGATTGTTCCCGCCCCAACTGATATATTGCCCATTCACAA
>JASFIT010000071.1:0-14452 GCA_050122535.1 Desulfobacteraceae bacterium
TCTGGGCCTTTTTCATTGTGATCGCTGGATTTGGGGTCTGGGTGATCGGCACCTTCTTTGCCAATCTCCGAGTTCTTAAAGGAGAGGAGGTGAGAGCATGATTGCAAGCAAAAAACAATTCTTTGGGGGCGTGGGTTTGATGATCGGGTTTGTGATCGTACTCATCATCTTCTTTTCGCCGGTTTTTGGTGGGAAAAACGGTCTGGACTACCTAGACAACTTGTACAACTCCATTTCAAAGGACTCCGCCTATTATATCCCCAAGGTAAGAGAGGAGTGCGAACCGTTTAAGGGGAATTCTGTGACTGTGACCCTCACCATGGCGGACAAAACACACGCACAACAGACAGCCAAACTTTTTGAGGCTTCTGGTACAGAGGCTGTTGTGGCAGGATCAAAACTAAAGGTCGCCGGTGATCTAGGAATGATCCTGGAGAACTGTCTTGCCGATGCAGACGCCATGTATGTAAATGACGGGGCAAAGGTCTCGGGCAAGTATGGCTACGACGAAAAGCGGGCCATGTTCAACTGGTGGAAGGCCTTTAACGAGATGGAAAAAGATCTAAAAAGACAGAAAAAATTCAAAGAGGCCAAGATTTTGGCCCTGGTTGTCAAGAAGGCTGTGGAGCCATCCTATAACTACTACAAAATAGCGCCCCAAAAAATCGGGGATCGTTGGGGCATAGTGATCTTCTCTCTGCTTTTTTATGTGATTTACACGTTGTGGTACGGCTTTGCCATCATGTTCATGTTTGAAGGATGGGGCATGAAACTGGAACATTGATAAGACTTGAGACTCAATGAAACGGCAGGGGCACGTCAGCGCCCCTGCTGTTTCCTGTTGTGCGGAGCATTCGCTCGATTAGCGCTTCTCTTTTTCCAACCTCCTTTTCAACTCCACGTTCTCTTTTCTTACACTCGCCAGTTCCAAGACCCTTTTAATCGTAAACAGTATACTATCCTTCCTGAAAGGCTTGGTGATAAACTCGGCAATACCCTTTCTCAGGGCTTCGTCCGATGTTTCCATTGAACCATAGGCCGTGATCATGATGACTGGCACTTCAGGCTTCAATTCTTTAAATTCATCAAAAATTTCCATTCCATCGAGGCCGGGCATCTTCAGGTCAGTGATGACCAAATCATAGTCGTTTTCCTTGAACAGTTTTATACCCTCGGTAGGGCTGTTGGTGCTTTCCACATCATAATCCGTATTGTCTTCGATGATCATCCTTAAAAGCATCAACATATCCACTTCATCATCAATGATTAGAATCCTTTGTGTCATAATTCTCTCCTCTGGATATCCTTATAGAATGCTCATCCAGTCTTTTCCCCATCGGCTACAGGGAGTACGACAGTGAAGGTGGTGCCGGGCTCATTGCTGTCCTTATCGGTTTGGCTTTTTACCCATATGTCGCCCCCAAACTTTTTCACGATCCCATAGCTCACAGAAAGGCCCAACCCTGTTCCCTCTCCCACTTTCTTGGTTGTAAAAAACGGCTCAAAAATCTTATCCATATTCTCAGGGGGTATGCCCTGTCCCGTATCTTTAAAGCTGACTCTCACTTTATCGTTAGACCTGCGTGCTAAGATGGTCAGAACACCTCCTTCCTCCATGGCTGCCGCCGCGTTATTGATAATATTCATAAAGACCTGTTCAATCTGCCGGCCGTCCCCCCGTACTTTGGGCAGGTCTTCTTCTATGTCCGTCCTGAGGTCTATCTTCTTGGTCACCATGGTATTCATGACCACATTGACCACATTTTTAAGGTCGTCAACCACATCCGTCTCAGTGGTGGTCTTTTCGGGTATCCTGGCAAAAGTGAGGAGATTTTCAATGATCCTTTGGCAGTTGTTTGCCTGCCTTTCAATCGTCTTGAGAATCTCATGTTCTTTGGAGCCTTCAAGAGATTTTTCCATCAGCATTTCTGTAAAACCGAGAATGATTGCGATGGGATTGTTCATTTCATGGGCCACACCCGCTGAAAGAGACCCTAGAGATGCCAGTTTCTCTGTATGAAAGAGTTGATCCTCCATAGTCTTGTTTTCCGTGATGTCTCTGGAGATGGCGAGTACCTGATTGGTTTTGTTTCCACCTGTCAGAACGGGCCTGTATTTTGTGTCAAGCCAGTACTCCTTATCTCCTATCTTTACGCGTTCTTCGTGACCAATTGTCACGTGTGTTTTAAAGACCTTTTCTACGATGGGACGGATATGTTCGGGATTTCTGTATTCAATGATGTCCGTGATGTTTCTTCCTATGACTTCGTCGGCTTCTTTTCCAGTGAGGCGCTTGTAGTATTGGTTGACGGACAGGACTTTGCAGTCTTCATCTAGGGTATAGATCATGTCATCAGCCGACTCGATAAGCGAGCGGTATCTTGCCTCTGAACGCATTAGTCTCTTTGCGTAACTCTCCAGATCGCTCGTCTTCTCCTCCACCATGTGTTCAAGGGTTCGCATCCAAAACCTTCCAAGTATGATGAAAACCCCCAGCACAATGACCACTGCGGCGATGAATACACCCTGTATCATAGACTGTCTTATATATACACTCTGCACGGCATCTTCCACCTCAATGATGGGGGCCACCACGGCAACTGACCAAATCCGCTTCGTATTGGCCGCTCCAATGTGCACCGGTGCATAGGCGATCAATTTTTCCATTTTACCAACCCTACCCCGATGCCACCCTGAAATGTACCAGGACGTCCCCTCCTTACCCTCTAACATCTTTGTCTTTTGAATGCGCTTAATCTTGGCGAAAGATATGTGTGGGTCTTTGGACTTCCTCACCTCGAAGGCATTTTGGCCAATAAATTCCTTTTCCAAGTGGTAAAGGAAATTCCCTTTCTCATCAATAACCCATGCATATCCTGTCTTTCCTGAACTAATGGGCCCCACGACTCTCTTTGCAAGGAGCCCCGTGTCCACCACAAACACGAGCACGCCGGAGAATTGCTGGGTGGGACTGGGATGGGCTTCGTCCGTGGAAATCTGATACACTGGCATGGCCATAATCTTGATGAAGCCAGGCTCGGAGTCTTCAACAATTCCTCGCCTCACATCACTTATGTAAATCTTACTCTTGTTTTCCGGTCTCTGGCACCAGTCAAAATAGTTCTCCTGCCCATAAGAGACCTCTTCCACAAACACCCCATTGGTATAATTTGTCAAATAGGCCTTGCTCCCGTCAGCATTAATAAGCATAACCTGAATCACACCGTAGTCCCTTACCGTTGAAAAGGAGATCTTCATCCGGTTTGCCCAGGATACCGCCTCTATATACTGTATGGAGGGTGAGAGGCTTAGGGTCGTCAGTTCTCGCTTGAGGATCTTGAAATCCTCTGTGAGTATGCCCGCTGCATGCCTGGCCATTTCAAGCTGTTGGGAGTTAAAGTCCTCTCTAATAATCCTTTTCATGTCGCGGGCTGAGAGTACGCTGAGATAAAAGGCGCCCGCAAGCAGAATAAAAATGATAAGGCTTACGATCCGCAGGCCCCTCTTGCTCGCAAAAAATTCATAATACTTCTTCAAGGGGTATCTCCCAAAGTTATGAAGTGCCTAAAATGATCTAAAGTGATCTAAAGTGCCTAAAGTTAAAAACATAGACTAAAGATATCGTCCTGACGAAATGGGCGTTGCTGAAGGTTTTTTCAATTCATCAGCTTTAGTTCACTCCTTAATGGAATGTTTTCAAAAAAGATTCGATCCCTTTCAACATGTCGTTATAATACCAGTTCACCATCTTCTCATTATACATGACCATGTCCAGTTGCCTCGTATGAATGATAATGTGTCCCAATACTTTGAGGTGTTCTTTCATATAATCTAGATCGTGCCCTTCGAGGCGAGCAAAGACGGAGTCATCCTTGATCTCAACGCGAAAATCAAACCGCTCCAAAAGCTTCCCTACAAACTGGACTCTCCTGACCCTTCGATCCAAATCAGCGGCCCCCCCTTTAAAGATGAAACTTGCATAGTTTTCATTGGGATTACCCCCCACATAGGCCTCTGTGGTCGAAAAATGGAATCCGAGCCGACTGCTCAAATTGCAAAAGTTCTTTGAAACAATGATATAATTCTTGTCGGCAAAGCGTTTTTTGACAGAAGGATCGATGCTCGGATCCATTGTGGCCCCAAACATCACAGACAGAAACCCTTTCGTGTCCACTGGCGGCGGCCCTTTCCAAGGCAGGGCGGTCATACCCTCCCAAAGGGCTCGCATGGGAATCGATATGATCTCCTCGGGTTTGACCTTTCCCCCTTTTACACCCTTCTCAATGCCATCTTCCAGATCAATTATCCACCACTGCATGGGAACCTGGGAAACCAATTGCTTGGTAGATCTCTCTGAAAAATGACTCTCCTTACTCAGGTCGAACATGGCCGTCAAAGCCACTTCATGGGCAAATCTTGTGATGTCGTGAAGTGTCTTGCATCCTCTAGGGGTAAAGCTAACGCTCCTGGGGTCTGTGAGATTCAAAGGGGTCATCATCTGCAATATCTCTCGAAGCTGCTTTAAGACAGGAGAGGCTTTTAAGGCTTCATCGCTCTCTTTTTCCCTCAACACCTCTTCCACCACTCCTTCGTATACATGTGCGTAAACCGCGTCCACAGTCACCAGCATCCCATTCTTGAGAATCTTGGTGGCACTCTGAGTCCCAAAAAGAGCAGGCACGTTATATTCTCGGGCCACGGTGGCCAGATGCCCCATCAGGTTCCCAATGTCTGAGACAACCGCGGAGGCCCTCTGGAGCACCACGGCAAACTCGGGGTGAGAATGTTTCAGCACCAGCACGCCGCCCTCAGGAAAATCTTTCAAATCCTCTTCCCGCTCAACCACATGCACTCTGCCTGCACCAACGCCTCGGGAGGCAATGGTTCCCTCATCTAACAAAATCTCGCGATCCTTAACCACGGTTTGCCGTCTTTCGTCAGGCCGAATCTTTGCAGAGGTCAGACGTAGCGGTCTGGACTGTAAAAAATAGAGCTGGCCATCCTGATCCATGGCCCATTCCAAGTCTTGGGGCTGGCCAAAGTGAGCTTCCACTTTCCGGGCGTAGGAAGCGAGCTGGGAAATTTGCTCATTGGTCACGCACGCCTCTGAGAGACATTCCTTGGGGACTGGCACCTCTCTGGTGCCTGACTCGGGCCGCACCGAAAGCATCACTTCCTGGCGGCCCGTTTCAGCATCGGCGATCTTTTCTACATCTTCTCCAGAGACCCTGTAGTTACTTGTAGGCACCATTCCCCCCACCGCATAAGATCCAAGCCCCCATATGGCATTAACAAGTACGGTGTCTTCCTCAGGATTCCCTGGATTACGGGAGTAGATAATGCCGCTAGCCCTGGCTGGGATCATAGCAAGCACCCCCACCGCCATGGCCATTTCTCCGATGTGGAACTCCTTTTCCCTGTAGTAGAAAAGCGCTCGAGGGGTGAACTGGCTAGACAAGACGTTCTTATATTGGGCAAGCAGGTCCTCGGGGGGAACGTTCAAGGCGGTCTCATATTGGCCTGCGAAACTGGCCATGATATCTTCATGCACCTCACTGCTTCGCACAGAGACCTTCAACTCCTCCGCCCCTGCCTCTTGGCACAAGTCTGCATATGCACCCAAGATGGCCTGTTCCAAATCTGCTGGTATCTGTGCGTTCCTGACCAGCTGGCCCATTTCTTGGCTTGCTTCTCTCAACTCTTCATAATTTCGGATGTCCAGCGCACGGGTTTTTTCACTCAAGATGTCCTGGATTTGGTTGTGCTGGACAAAGGTCTGGTAAGCATAGGTGGTCACCACAAAGCCGAAAGGAACCGGGAGGCCCAAAACGCTCGCAAGCTCACCCAAGTAAGCAAGCTTACCGCCAGCTGAGGCTATACTCCCTTTTCCCAGTTCATTCAGAGGTAGGACATATTCTGTCTTGGGGATGGCCAACCTGGCCGAAAGCTGTTTCCGGATGGCTTCGTCCGTTCTCTGATAGGGGATATTCAGGTCCTTGTATTTTTCATCCCCCAAGACATTCAGGTTATCAATAATCCTTTTAACTCCGTCGGACACGGCCTGGTAGGAAGACTCCACATAGGCCCTATCAAAGACAAAGGCACCGCTCGCCTTTTCCTGCATATCGGCCATTGTCATCAACACTTCATTATTGCTCTTCAGAACTTCCCGAAAGGCCTGATACCGCCGTACAAAAAGCACCTTTTCGTCCGCATCCTTAAGGGCCTTTTTCTGCCTTCTTTTGCTGAAAAAATCAAACATGGGTCACGAGAGGCTTGGTGACAAAAAATCTTTATTTAATGGCGTTATAAAAAGAATCAACTACTTAGGTAACCATTTTAACCCTTCCCAGGCATAAATCAACCTAATTCGGCTCATAATGGCCCCTAACACAAAAACCCTGCCGGATTCTCAAATCATAGGAGACAGGCAGGGCTTTTACAGGGGTCAATCAACGCCTCTGGGAGCTTCTTCAATAGGGACTCAAAACATCCCCTTTGCTCTATCGTGGCTATGGCTCCAACATAATCTTCGTTATCTCATGAAATAGATCTCCCATGCTTACAACACCAATGAGCTTTTCCCCTTCTATGACCGGCAGGAGATAGGCGTCCTTCTGCAGCATGATGTGAGAAGCCTTTAAGATACTGTCTTGGGCATCAATCTTGGCCGTGACCTCCGACATGAACTCCTTTATAGGCTGATCAAGCCGCTTTTGGCTTCCGCTCCTGAGCAGGTCATCCCAGGCTATGGGCACGCCCGCCTCATAGTGCTGTGCAAATTTGGGCTCCAGCCCTCTCAGAATGTCTTTCTGCAACAGCATGCCCACGAGTTTGTACGCCTCATCAAAAACCAGCACCGTGTGGTGACCGGTTTCGTAGGCCACATTCAGCTGGACAATCGCCTCTTTCAGAGTCGCCCAGTACGGCATATGGGGGTATTCGCTCAGGGGAATGACCAGATCTTTTGCCTTCTTGCTCGTTTCCATATCTCCTCCTAAATCACCGGGCGTTAAGAAATTCCTCAAGCCTCGCCTATGACTCGGCTACTTTAGGCTTCTTCTCCCATTTTTTTGTGGGTCTCGATCAGATCCACCAACTCTTGACTTGGCTCCAGGTTATAGGCCTGGTGCAGGGCGAGCAACTCGTTTCCATAATCCACCACCAAATGGGAAGATTTGACGACCCCTTGCGGATCTTTGGCTGTCCTGGCCTTGTTTTTGGCCTCTATGATCTTCTCTGTGAGAACCTTTCCTTCC
Organism: Desulfobacteraceae bacterium; assembly: GCA_050122535.1. Taxonomy (GTDB): domain Bacteria; phylum Desulfobacterota; class DSM-4660; order Desulfatiglandales; family HGW-15; genus JASFEQ01. The sequence goes on from JASFIT010000071.1 coordinate 7,260, forward strand.
TTGGCAAATTCCTCATTACAGGAAAGACACATCCCCGTATCCTCTTCGATCTTCAGAAAAAGGCCCTTCTTCCCGCACTTTCTACACTGGGGCATAATACCCTCCTTTTCTCAACCCATCTAAAATACTGTCAGAAAATCTAAGGCTGTTAAAATCTTTGTCATAATCTGTGATTTACGTTATCGCGCGCCGGCCTCCATCACACCCCTGGCCGTCTCAAGAATCCCTTCAGGAAATCCCACGATATTGTAGACGACGAGAAACCCGAGGATCCAGACCACAGCCATGCAAAGGACCCAGAGTAGAAAGCCATATTTCAGAAAGTCCATGGGATGGATCATCTTCTCACCCGTGTCCGGGTAGACACCCAGGCCGTACACAATAGCGTTATTAGGGGTCCCCACGATCAGGAAATGGGCAAACGAGGTGGCAAAGGCCACGGCTAGACCCACGGCCCAGGGCTCGCCTGCCACGCCGGTCATGATCCCCATGGGAATGACGATGGGACCCAGCAGGGCAGTAGTCCCCGCATCAGACATAAAATTGGTCATCAAGCCGGAAAGACCGGAAAGACCGATCCAAAGGCCAAGACCCTGACTCATTCCCACGTATCCGAGAATCTTCAGAAAGGTTTGGGCCAGCCAGAGGGCCGCACCGCTTTCCTTCAGGAGCGCACCCAGGGTCAAGGCCCCACAGTACATGAACCAGGCGTCCCAGGATATGCCTCCCAGGATCTTTTTCCAGTCCGTCGTCTTGAATATAACCGGGATCAAAAGGGCCAGAAGCGAGGGACCCCCCAGCCCCAGCTCCTCCCCGCCCACGATCCAGAGGGCAAGGATTAAGAGAAGCATGCCAAACGTGACGTACTCTGGATAAGTCATCTTGCCCATCCTTCGGGTCTCTTCTTTGATGGCTGTCAGTCCAGGGGTAAGGTCCTTGGTCTTGATCTTTCTACCAAATAGGACCAGCATGTAAATGGCGACGATGATGCCGAGGACCGGAACCATGGGGAGCCCGTATTTCATCCAGGTGAAAAAGTCCATGGGCACCCTATATTCACTCCAGAATCCCATCATGATCACGTTACGGCCACCCGCAGCAGGGGAACCAATCCCGCCCACATTCAGGGCGAAGCAAAGGGAAAACAGCAGGAATTTTGCCAGGGCCGGGTCGTGTTCCAGCCTTCCCTCCTTGCTGTTCGCCGCCACTGCACCGAAATAGACCGCGGCCATCACCGGGGTCATGAACGCACACATGGCATGGGCCGAGATAAAGGAGCCCACGACCGCCATACTTATACACAACACAAAGATGGGAACAAAGAATCCCTTGGTCCAACCCAGAAGCCAACTGGCCAGCCGCTTGTGAAGTCCCACGTCCACCACGGCCACACCCATGGCCAGGACACCCAGCAGAAACATGGGGGCATCGCCTGCGAAGGTTTTGCCTATCATACTGCGGGGAAGAAGATGGAGGAAGTAGGCGAGAATAGGCATGAGGATCCCAGTCAACCCAATCGGGATGGCTTCAGTGGCAAAAAAGATGACGGCCATGGGAATGATGCCAAGCACGACCATGGTTTTGTGAGCCGCTTCATTCGCGTCATGGGCCACCTCCCACTTGATCATCTTCTCTGCAAAACCGTATTTTTCTACGGTATCAACCACGCTCTCTGGCGTGGGCAAAATGAACCCAACCAGGATAAAAATACAGGCCCCAATACAGATCCATAAAAGCTTGTTGGCCAGGATTCCGCCTCCACCCGCATCATGTTCCATTTCGTGGCTCATAGGGTAAAGTCCTCCTTCATGTGTATCAGTTTATCCAGAAAAATGGGTTTCTGAAGGTAGGTGCTAGGGACCTATTCTCAACTGCTTTCTTTCCCGCAAAAAATAATGCAGTTCTGCACAAACTCGTCTCTAATCTCTCGACGAAAAAATCCCTGCTTTGATTGATTTCTTCTAAAACAAACCTGGAGTTCACAACTCGCAAGTCTTCATCGCCTCACAAACTTCTTTGAACACATCAACCAGCCGGAGTATGCCCACAATCTCTCCCTGCCTGGTCACAAGCAAAGATTGGTGGTGGCCCATGACCAGCTGGTGAATGGCTTCGCCCAATGAAGCGTTTTCTTCCACATACTCCCCCTCAGTAGGGGCATACATAATATCTTCCACCTTGAGCCTGGCTGCTTTGCTGCAGATATCGCTGAGCGGTTTATCCCAGAGGGCAAACTTCTCCACCATGGACCGCAGGAATTGGGGGCTGAACCCTGCACGGGATAATGGGCCCAGATCCCCCATTTCGGCATACTTGGGTTCAAGGGTTTTCAGGATGTCCAGCTGGCCTAACTTTCCCACAACTTTATTGTGCTCGTCGTAGACCAACACCGCCCTGTGTCGATGCTTTTCAGGGTCAAAAGTCTGCTGCGCTTTTTCCAAAGCCAGGACCGCATCGTATAGTGTGGCCGCTTGAAAAACGGTTGCATACTCTGAAAGAGGCACCATCAAATCTTTTACGGCTATGGTTTTCACATCAAGCCTCCTCTTGGAATGCCTACAGGCATTCTTGTGATGGGTTTATTTCGTGTAATTATTCACAAGGCCTTGTACACAATAATCAATTTGGTGTCAATTGGAAGTTATGAAAGACCACGTTTTTTCTAACGGGGTTGCTAAATGGATTTTGATGCTGAATTTGAAAGGACTCAAATAAAACTCCCGTTAAATGAGGATTGGAAAGCGCGCAGAAACGCAAGCTTCGTTTTTTATTGCTCAGCTGGGTCTATGGCGGGGTCTTGAGCGGAATTCTGATCAGATTACATAGCGCCGTACTTCTTGAGCTTCTTGTGGAGGGTTCTGCGGGTGATGCCCAAACGTCGTGCCGCTTCACTCTTGTTGCCGCCGGTCAACTCCAAGGTTTTCAGTATGCTCGCCTTTTCCACTTCTTCGAGAGGTAAGTCTCCGGGGATGGCTTGTTCAGGGTGTGCCTCCCCTTCAGGCGCTTCATCTTTGAGGACAAGAGGCATCTCTTCCTCATCCAAGTATTCTGAACCGGAAAGGACCACAGCCCTCTCCACGGCGTTCATGAGTTCCCTGACGTTTCCAGGCCATTCATATCTGATCAACTGATCCATGGCCCGGGGTGTGAAGCCTTTTATCTTTTTACTATTCTTCTCACAAAACATCTCCAAGAAATGCTTCGCCAACAGAGGAACATCCTCTCGTCTCTCCCGGAGGGGAGGCATATCCAGGGTGACCACATTTAAGCGGTAAAAGAGATCCTCACGGAATCGTCCTGCCTGGATCTCCTCCAACAGGTCCTTGTTGGTGGCGGCTATTAATCTCACATCCACTTCGATCACCTCTTCGCCGCCCACTCTGGTGATCTCCCTCTCCTGGAGCACGCGTAACAACTTGACCTGCATGGCCAGCGACATCTCGCTGATCTCGTCCAAAAAGATACTTCCCCCGTGGGCCTGGCGAAAGCGCCCTTCCTTTCTTTTGTGGGCGCCAGTGAAAGCCCCTTTTTCATGTCCGAAAAGCTCTGATTCCAAAAGGGTCTCTGTGATGGCGGCACAATTGAGCTTCACAAAGGGTCCATCTTTTCTGGGGCTGTTAAAATGCATGGCGCCGGCAATCATCTCTTTGCCGGTTCCAGACTCCCCTGTGATCAGAACGGTTGCTTCAGATGGGGCCACCTGGGCCACCGTCTCCAAGAGCTTCACCATGGCCGGACTTCGGCCAATGATGTTTTGTCGATCAAAATGGTTGCCAAGGCTTTCCCGCAAAAGACGATTTTCTTCTCTCAATTGCCTGTGGTCCATGGCCCGTTCCATGGCGAGCCGCAACTCATCAAAATCAAGGGGTTTGGTGAGGTAATCATAGGCCCCACTTTTCAGGGCCTCCACCGCTGTTTCCACCGATGAATATGCGGTCATGATAATGACGGGTATAGCAGGGTTAAAGGCCTTTATTTCGTTAAGGGCCTCCAGGCCTGAGACCTTGATCATTCGAATATCCATTAAGATCAAATCAAAGGCCTGTTCATGGACCTTTTCTATGGCCGTGGAGCCATCGTCTGCCTCAAAGATGCTATATCCCCACCCTGTGAGAAGGGTCCGCAACATGGTGCGGTGGGCAGGATCGTCATCTACTACGAGGACGCTATTTTCGTTTTTCATAACGAACTATCCTCATGTTATTTCAAACAACTCTCGCCCGGGTAGCCATGCACCTCCACTGTCACGTGGCTGAGTTCTGGGTACCTAGAGAGTAATGATTTGTAATGGTCGGGAGGCCTTGGGTCATGGGTCAAGAGCGTAATGATTGCCGCAAAATCATGGGCGCCCACGCGCCAGACGTGCAGATCAGAGACCCGGTTGTCTCCCTCCGATTCGAGTGTTTTTCTTATGGAGGCTGTGATCCCTGCACGAGCCTCCCCATCCAGGAGCACTTTGCTGCTGTCACGCAATAGACCGTAAGACCAGCGTGCAATGATAAAGGCACCCACAATACCCATAATCGGATCCATCCACACCCAGCCAAAAAATCGTCCTGAGGTTAAGGCAATGATGGCTAAGACTGATGTCAGGGCATCTGCGATGACATGCAGATAAGCGGCTCTTATGTTGTGATCCTGATGGTGATTATGGTCATGGTCATGTTCGTCCCTTTCTCCATGCCTATGACGAGAACCCATCAACAGATAGGCGCTGAGCAAATTGACCACCAAGCCGAGACATGCCACCAATATGGCCTCATTGAACCGAATGGGTACAGGATTCACCAGACGTTTTCCGGACTCCCAAAGCATCATCAGGGCAATCACCCCGAGAACCACAGCGCTCGTGTAACCGCCCAGGACACCCACCTTTCCCGTCCCAAAGGCATAGCTGGGATTGTCTGCGTGACGACGCGCGTAAGAGTAGGCAAATGCCGTGATACCCAACGCGGCAGCATGGGTTCCCATGTGCCAGCCATCTGCCAGGAGCGCCATGGAACCAAAAATCGTTCCTGCGGCAATCTCCACAACCATCATGGTCAATGTTAGACCAATGACGTAGTATGTCCTGCGTTCCGCTTCCTCTTGGCCTTCCAGATGGAACTGGTGTTCGTGCTTTAGTTTGTCAACGTCGTAAATGTGCATAAAACTTGCTCCTGCACAGTCATTTATTCTTTAGGGGTAATACATGCAGAGCAAGAAATCCGAAGCACGAAATCTTAAATTGTCCCCGCTTCGCTTGAACAGTTTCGACATTCGGATTTCGAATTTTAAAGGCCCCCATTTGTAGGGTCGGGTTTTATACCCGACCGTCTTTAGGTGGCATATTCACCCGCCAATGTGCTTTGGCGGATAAAATGCCACCCTACCTGTCATCGGGCCGGCAAAATGATCGTTACAGTGGTTCCCTTCTCCGGTTCACTCTCCACCTTCACCTCGCCCTTATGTGACTCTATGATTTTATGAACAATCGCAAGCCCTAGGCCTGTCCCTGATTGTTTGGTCGTGAAGTAAGGATCAAAGATGTGGACCAGATCCTCTTTGTTGATCCCCGTGCCAGTGTCTGAGACAGAGATCTTGATCTGTTTGGCACCCTCTTCTGGATAAAGGTCAACAGAAAGGGTGCCCCCATCCTCCATCGCTTCAATACCATTGAGATATAAATTAAGGAAAACCTGGTTTATTCTATCCGGATCAATAGACACTTCTTGGATATCAGGAGAGAGGTGCGTCCTGATGTTGATATTCTTTGCCTGCGCATCCCTCTCGATCATCTTCAGAGAATGCTGAATCACGGTCTGGATGGAGGTAGGTTTTTTACGAACACTCATAGGCCTGGCAAATTCCAAAAGTTGCCCGATGACCCTGTTTAATCTTTCTACTTCCTGCACCATGATTTCCGCTGTCTTTTGATCTTCAGGTACTTCTTTGTATCTCTCCCTGAAATAGGTGGCAAACCCCTTGATCGAACTGAGAGGATTTCTGATTTCATGTGCGATGCCTGCCGCAAGCCTTCCGAGGGATGCCAGGCGCTGAGACCTTTCAACCTCTCTTTTGAGTTCCTGAATCTCTGTCAAATCTCTGAAAAGGACAATGTGTCCCAATGGAGTGCCGTAATCATCTTCAAGCCTGGATACGCTCACATCCATCGGAATCCATTTTCCTTCTTGTAAGGGACATTCGATCTCCTTTTCGACGACCTCTTCCTCGGATTCAAGTTCCCCGGTAAGGCACTCTAATTGCTGGGGCAAAACTTCATCAGCCCTTTTTCCAAGTACTTCACGGGCCGTGACTTGAAGGACCCATTCAGCGGTCTGGTTAAAGGAAACAATCCTCCCATCCGTATCAATAGCTAGAAGCCCAATGGGCATATTTTCGACCACGTTATCAGAAAAGGCCTTAATCCGGGTGAGAGAAGTCTTTGCAGATCTATAGGCCTGGGCCAAAAAAAGGGACACCACGCCGGCGAACCCAATAAGGAGAAGGGTGAGCGCCATGATAATTGTATGACGTGTATCCGCCTTTCTGGCGGCCTCAATGGGTCCCATGTCCAGGCCGACAAAGATGATATGCCTTTGGGGAGATTCATCATGATCAGGATTCATATGAGGTCCACGGAAGATATTGCGCATCATCATCCGATGATGCCCCGGGGAGGGCCTATGGGTGGGTGAGAACCGACGAAAGACCTCAAAGGTACTCGCGCCGTTCGGATAAGATATCTGGCGATATTCTACCTTTTGCGAGTTGGCAATTCGTTCAAGATCAAGCTCTTTTCCATGAATTCGCCCTAGTTGGGCAGAGTCATTATGGGCCAGAATGTTGCCGTCAGTATCGGTCACGATCAGATAGACAATGTCGGTTTGCTGGGCGGTCTCTGTCAGCAACCTCTGGAGCTGAAACCCGCCCCCGTGCATACCCATCATGCCCATCATCCCTGTCCTGGTTCCGGCTTCAAAAGACCTTATGAGGGCAGCCCCCTTTTCCAACAGTAGTTCCGTGGTGAATTCCTTTTCGCGGGCGATGTTTTGAAGCGTTATGAAAACGAAGATGGGTACCAGGATGATTACTGCGCCCAAAATGATCCATGGCGGTATGCCAAACCACCCTTTCTTTTCAGTTCTATCTATTTTCATGAACATCATACTAAGCAAAAGGAATACCAGAATAAAATCGCTTCGCGATTTTAT
>JASFIT010000072.1:0-14404 GCA_050122535.1 Desulfobacteraceae bacterium
AAATTCGGCCCTGACTGGCAAGAAGAAAACAAAGAGTTCTGGGAGAAGTATTGGTAATACGGAGGGCGTGAATGATATGGACCACGACACAGCGTTTTGGTTGAAAGGCCATGACCATAGCGTCTTTTGCCTTTCTTGATGTCCTATTTTGACTCGTCATTTTGATCCCACCGAATTTAACAAGAGCCTAAGCAGGTGATGAAGAATGTCAAAATCCTATCCGTGGAGAGGGCAGGGCATGAGCGATGATGAAAAGCTGAAAGATTTGGAGCCTATCTTTCATCCCAGGTCCATTGCCATCGCTGGCGCGTCGGAAGATAGAAGCAAAATCGGAACGAAGATGTTTCTCAATTTCATCGCTGCAGGATTCAAAGGGGCTATTTATCCTGTAAATCCCAGAGGAGGCAGCATCCAGGGCGTCAAGATCTATCCCAACATAAAAGCTATACAGGGGCCCGTGGATTACGTGATTGTTGCTATTCCATCAACCAACGTGCTCGATTTAATCGCTGACTGTGTTGCAAAGGGCGTAAAGGCTGTTCAAATATTTAGTGCTGGATTTTCTGAAACTGGGAATGAAGAAAGCCGTCGGCTAGAACAAGAAATGGTGGATAGGGCAAAAAGCGCTGGTTTAAGAATCATTGGGCCCAACTGCGTAGGCATTTCCTGCCCAGCGATTGGGATACCCGTTCCATCAACGGGAGGCATAGGGAAACCTGGCTCCATCGCCTTTCTTTCCCAAAGCGGTGGACACACGGAGACACTGGCTGACATAGGCCGCGCAAGGGAAATTAGGTTTAGTAAATTAATCAGTTTTGGGAATGCAAGTGATCTCAATGAGCTCGATTTCTTGACTTACTTGTCACGTGATCCTGAAACGCAAATTATCGGTATATACATAGAAGAAGGCAAGAACGGCAGAGTGATTTTTGAACGCATCAAGAGCATAGCCAAGCTGAAGCCAGTGGTTGTCTGGAAGGGTGGAGAGACAGGTGTTGGGGGGGAGATAGCAGCCTCTCACACCGGCGCCCTCGCGGGTTCTGATATGATCTGGGGAGCAGCTATTCATCAGGCTGGAGCCGTTAAAGTGGAGAGTTTGGATGAGTTGGCCGACACTCTTCTTGCCTTTCAAAATATATCCGGCGTGAGGGGAAATAGAGCGGCGATCATCTCACAACTTGGAGGGGGTGCTGGTGGTGTGGCTGTTTCAGCAGCAGACGTTTGCAGTCAGCACGGGTTGGGTATTCCTCGTCTTGGGAAGAAGACCCGAGATCGTTTAAGCGCCGTCATTCGAGGCGCTGGCACGATCTTGCGTAATCCATTTGATCTGGGCCTGGCAGGCCGACTCCCCAATATCCTGGGAGAGGTGCTGGACATATTGGATGATGAATCTCATGTAGATTTCATCATGGTGAACGAGCGAATTGACTTTCTACGCCTGTTTATTTCGCTCAGTGAGATTCATGCCATGAATGACGTCCTGATCGATTTCAGCAGGAGGAGCAAGAAACCACTTTTGGTGGTCTCTACCCCGGCCTCGGCCGATGTGGAACGGGTATCAGCGGAAAGAAGACTCTCAGAGGCTCAGATAGCTGTTTATCCTTCTTTCCACCGAGCGGCTGGAGCGATTGCCAAGGTGCTCAGATCACGCCCTGTTCTTGAAGTATCTCAACCTCAGACGAACTGAAACCAAGATCGGCTAATACTTCCGCTGTATGCTCTCCAAAAGATGGGGCAGGGGATCGTTTGAAATTGAGCCCATCGGAAAATTTCGCAGGAAAACCGATCTGAATGGTCTTACCCCTTTCAGGATCATCCATCGTGGTAATCATTCCCCGTTCCCTGAGATGCGCATCTGCAAGGGTTTCCTCAGGTGTCAAAATAGGACTGAAGCAGGTATCCACATCTTGGAAAATGTCTATCCATTCCTTTTGGGTCTTGCTTGCAAACAGGTTCTTTAAGGCCTCGGTCGAATCCGTTTCCTCCTCATAGGGAAGCAGGCGATTTTCGATCAAGTCATCTCTTTCCACCTTTTTGCAGAAGTTTTCCCAGAATTTGGGTTCCAGTGCCCCCAGGGCAATATACTTTCCATCCAGCGTCCTGAAGGTGTTGTAACATAGGGTCGCCCCTCGCAGGTTATGGGGTCGGGCCGTTTGGCCCTTTTCCTTTGCGATACATTCTGCCAGATTAAGGATATTTAGAGACGTTAATACATCTGTCTGAGCCACATCAATATGTTGTCCTCGGCCGGTTCGCTCCCGGCCCAAAAGGGCTGCAAGAATGGTAAGGGCAGAAAACAAGCCGCCCCCGGCCATATCCCCGAAAGGGATTGCGGGGATAACAGGCCGCCCGGTATGCTCGCCTGTCCAGGCGAGAATGCCAGAAATGCTGAGATAATTGATATCGTGACCTGCTTTGTCTCGATAGGATCCCGTTTGCCCGTAGCCCGTGGCTGAACAGTAAATAATTTGGGCGTTCACTTGGCAGATCTCCTTATATCCCAACCCCAATCTATCCATCACTCCGGGCCGAAAGCTCTCAATCAAGACGTCATAGGAGGCGGCCAGCTTCTTAAATATCTCCTTCCCTCGCTCATGCTTCAGGTTGAGTTTCATACTTTTCTTATTGCGGTTTGCCATGACAAAGGCAGTGCTCTCATAGGTGCGAGAGGCATCTCCCCATCTGCCATAGTCCCCTTCTCGAGGCTCCTCGATTTTTAGAACTTCGGCCCCCAAGTCGCCTAGAAGCATGGTGCAGTATTGGTAGGGCAACAGTCTCGTGCAATCCAGAATTCTGGTTCCCTCCAATGGTTGATACATATGAATTATCCTTATTCCAACTTGAAAACCCGGAGGGCATTGTCTCTCAATACAGCCTTTTTGGTTTCATCCTTGACCGCCAATTCCATGAACTGCTCTTTGCATCGGGCCAAGCCGATACCATTCGTGCCAAACAGGCATTTCTTTCTACCACGCGTATTCATGAAATTGATAATTGCAGGGTCAAGATACTTGGGGAGATGCGCACTCACGTCCAGGTACACATTGGGATGCTTCCAGGCCATAGCAATCAACTCCTCACACCATGGCCAGCCAGTATGTGAACCGATGAGAGTCAGCTCAGGAAAATCGAGGGCCACCTGATCAAGGTAAATGGGGCGGCCTGGATCACTGGGCAACACTTCCAGGGAATGGCCCAACTGGATCGAGAAAGGCACACCCAACTCAGCACATTTGGTATAACAGGGGTACATTTGTTTGTCATCAGGCCGGACATTGTAGCCAAGTGTATGGGCATAGACGCCCTTAAACCCGAACTCCTTGACCGCCCTTTCAATGGTTCTCACGCTCCCCATTATGTCGTAGGGATTATAAGGGGCCATACCCATCAGGCGATCCGGATAATCCTTGATCGATTCATGGATTTCTTCCAGGTCAAAGTTAATCAACAGCTCCTTGCGGTGATAAGAATACATCCTAGGCATGGCAACAAAAATCTTGTCATACCCCAGCTTGTCCATTTCCGCGATGTACTCCTCTGGCGTGGCCATCATAAAAGGGATTTTACCTTTGAACATGGTATCCCGCATAAGTCTCATCTCGTGGCTGCCGGTCCACCACTTTTCAACCAAATCCTTGGTAAAAGGGTAATTCATGACGTCAATGGCTTTGATATCTTCCATATTTGCTCTCCTCCTTCCTTAGTATTTCTTTGTCTATTCGCCTCTTACAATCATAGAACCCGTAAGACCACCACCCCCACAGGCAGCAGCCAGACCCAACTCTCCAGGTTTGAGGATGTTTGCGAGATGGAGCGTGAGCCTCGCACCCGTATAACCTGTTGGATGGCCCAGGGATATCCCACCCCCATGGATATTGGTCTTCTCCCACGGGATCCCTGCCTCATTGATACAGATAGCATTCACCACGGCAAAGGCCTCATTGATCTCAAAAGCCGTTATATCCTCCAGTGTCAAGCCCGTCTTTTTCAAATGCATGGGAATGGTCACGGACGGACCTTCTGGAAAATCAGCCGGATCCACGCCGTGAAACATATAGCTCACAATGGAAGCCATCGGTTTCAATCCCAATTCATTCGCTTTTTGCCGACTCATGATAACCATAGCCCCTGCACCATCAGTGATACCTGAAGATTGGCCGGCCGTTACCTTACCATCCTTCTTAAAAGCGGGCGGCAGTTTTTGCATCTTTTCAAGAGAGGCGTCTGACCTGAAACATTCGTCCTTTGAAAATACGGACTCTGGCTGTTTCTTTTTGGCAGGGATCGTTACGGGGACAACTTCTTTGTCAAAAACGCCATCTTCCCAGGCCTTGGCAGCCTTCATGTGGCTTTCGTATCCTATCTGATCCATTTGTTCCCTAGCGACTTTGTGCCTTTCAACAGCCCTTTCTGCTATCTCCCCTATGGACAAGCCACTGATAGGACAAATCAAATAGAGGAAGCCATCGTCGATGGTGATATTGGTCAGTCTGAAGCCCTGCCAACGGGCACCTCTTAACAGATGGGGGATGTTACTCATACTCTCCATGCCACCGGCCACCACGATATCCGCATCACCGACCCGAATGGCCTGGGTGGCCAAGGCGACTGCTTTAAATCCCGCTGCACAAACCTTGTTCACCGTGTGGGCAGGTACCGGAATGGGCACCCCGCCTTTTAAGCTTGCAGTCCTTGCCGGGTTGGTCCCTGTGCCATCTTGTCTTGTATGAGACATAATGACTTCATCCACACTGTCTGGTGTTATACCGGCCCTTTCAATGGCGGCGCGGATGGCCTCACCACCTAGATCGTACACTTTAAAATCTCTCAACGATCCCCCAAATCTCCCTATGGGGATTCGCACAGCACTGACGATGACACAATCTTCCAATTTGACCATTTATTTCCCTCCTTCTTTGGTTAATATGTTACTGAGGCATGACCTACGACAACATCTTCATTTCTCTGGTTCTTTATCCAGACTTCAAAACTTATGAAATAGTCACTCTTCTCTTTCCTCTTTTCGGCGAGTCTGGCTCCAATGCGCAGTTCATCACCAGGAAAGACCGGTTTTAGAAGGCGTACATCCATGACGCCACCTGTTATCCATTTTTCCCCAAAATCTCTGGACATCATCTCTGAAAGGTATGCAAGGACTTGATAACCTGGGGCGATTGTGCTCTTAAAAGGGGTCTTTTTGGCAAATTCAGGGTCCACATGAATCGGATTATAGTCTTCTGCTGCACTTACATAGGTATTGATCTTCTCCTGCGTTATGATCTTCTTCAGGGGGTGCAGTTCTTCCCCTACGGTAATATCGTCAGGCTCTAATCTGGTTTTCATCTCCACTCCATGGGAACAGGTCCAACGCTACGATTGGGAAGGCCATATAAATGTGAGATAGCTTACAGCAGCCCTTTGTCCTTGCTCGTTCACCCCTTCTCCTTTCAAGACAACGTAATTCCGTCCCTTTTTTTGATAGAGATCATCTATGGAGGCCTTGACCGTTACCGTCTCTCCAATTCTTATGGGATGGTAAAACTCAAACCTCTGTCCTGTCTGAATCATTCCAGAGGGGGGCTTATTTTCTATGGTCTTCAAGACCCGACTGGGCGTCACATATATGGCAATTGTCGTGGGAGGCACAACGGGATGACCAAAAAGGCTTTGTGTGGCCTGTTCTTCATCCGTATAGAGCGGATCGCTTTCTTCCACCGCCTCGAGGTACGTTTTAATGATATCAGGACGAAGCGTATATCTATATATGGGGAACGCCATCCCCTTTTTAAGCTTTGATAGATGCATCACCTCCATCTTGCAATGGCCTCCTCTTGGATACAACCCAGATGACTTCTCGCTTGTATTTACACCTTCAGCCAGACAATTAATGACCTCATTTAACCTGCAACACCAGCCATCTCTTTCAGACTCTTTCTATCTATCTTCCCTCCCACTGTTTTGGGAATGGTATCCAAAAATTCTATTTGTCTTGGATATTCAAACTTACCCAATCTCTCCTTCACAAACGCCTGGAGTTCTTTGATAAACGTCTCGCTGGGTTCACGATGTGTCTGGATATAGGCCCTGGCAATGTGCCCCCGATCCTCATCTGGCACAGGAATTACCGCTGCTTCTAAGACATCCTGGTGCAGGGATAGCGTGCTTTCTATCTCCGTGGAACTTATGGTCCACCCAGCAGAAATAATGACATCATCAGACCTCCCTTTACACCAGAAATATCCATCCTCATCCACCACACCGATATCCTTCACGTAAAACCAATCATCACGCCTCTTAAGGGCAATCTCTCCCGAGGACCCCTGCGGTAAAAGGTTTCCGCCACTGTCAATGATGGCCACCTCCAATCCCATCATGGGCTTACCCAGCGACCCCGGCTTGACCACCCATTCTTCCAGGCCGCCAAAATTGGAGAGAATCACGCCCACCTCAGTGGAGCCATAGAAGCTACATGGAGATACGCCAAATCTATTCTTTATAAATTCAAAGGTATCCAGATCAAATGGTTCACCGCTGTAACTCATCTTGTTGATCTTGAATGTGTAGTTGTCTATGACACCTGAATTCTTCATCCTTCTGTATACGGTGGGGGCGGCGCTGAAATTATTGATCTCAAATTCCTCCAAGGCCTCCATAATTCTCTTCTCGTCAAATCGACCGTTGTAAGCACCCGCTGCAACGCCCAGGGCTAAAGGAACGGTCGTCCCGTACCACATGCCATAGCCCCAGGCCGGTGAGGACGGACAGAAATACCGATCGCCTGGACGGAGGCCGATCACAAAAATACCGTTGGGCATCGCGGTGTATACGCTCTTCTGAAAGTGGGGCACCGCATCAGGCAGTTTCTTTGTGGTGCCGCTCGTATATTGAAGAACGGCGAGATCCTTTGCCTTCGTTGGATGGACCTGAAATGAATCGGGCTTGCCCCTAATAAAGCCCTCAAAATCATCCCCAACGGTGATAATCCCTGTCAGCAAACCCTTATCGATTTCCTTGGCTTTTTCCTCTGTGGTAATCAGTAGCTTTGATTTAGAATCCTTAAGCCTGTATTCAACATTCTCCGGTGCAAACAGGGTGAAGCAAGGAACAACATGACACCCGAGCTTAAAGGCCCCGAACAGGGACGTATAAAACTCCCTGCTGGGATCTAGCATAATGGTCACCCGATCTCCTGGATTGATGCCCAAGTCCTTTAGGCCATGGGCAAACTGGGAGGACCACTTAGAAATCTCATCAAAACTGTATTCCTCGGTGTGACCATCGTCAAACTTCAATCGGACCGCTGTGCCCTTGCCCACGTGACGGTCTATGCACTCATGGGCAATGTTAAAATTATCCTTGTCTCCATCAAAGAGGTCCCAAAGCTGTTGCCAGGAAAATTTTTCTCGGGCCTCTTCATATGTTTTATAATCAAAGATGCTCATGGCCGCTCCCTCAACCTCGTCTATAATTCTGGTGGCGTACCTGTTCCTCTATATTCTTCCGGCGGTAGTCTCTTATCCAGAGGGGATGTTCCTTTTTCTCTGGAGGGAAGAATCACCGTCGAATAACCGGGCATGGTATTCTCACCCCGTTGGTTCATTGCGCTCGTCTCAATATCCACGCACGGCTCCCCATCGTCATCCATGTACTTCCCGACCACCTTTCCTTTAAGCCACAGCGCATCGGAAAGGTAGACGAATCTTCGGTATTCAGCATAATTCTTTTTGATCCATCCCTCGTCTCCGATCCAGTTGGTCAACAGATTGATCAGCCAGCCCTGTCTCTCCGCTCCCGCGTCATAACAAAAAGGAACACCCACGGCCTTTGCTGCTGATTTGAGATAGTGAACCCCATAGACGGGTTCCCAAGCACCCGTTTCCGGATCACGAAAGGCCCAGGCAGGATGCTTCTTGTACTCTCTTAGCTGTACACCATGTGCGGCAACAGAAACGGGTGCTGCGCCTACCGTATAAGCCATGAAGTCAGTGAATCCAAAGACCCCTTTAACCACCGGTTGAAGCTCTTCCCCAATCTGGACATCCTCCCAATAGCGGGTGTTATCTCCTCTTACCTCTTCTGCCATCACATCTTCGTCCACCTTTTCTGCCTCTTCCTCGGTCCAGGGATGGGGGAGTTGCAACTTGCTGTACTTTCCCTTCTTCCGTGCCGTAGACCTTTCGGCCCTTACAAGGTACAGGTCAGTTTCGGCCACCAGCTCTTGTCTCTGGTTATGAAAGAGGGCCCGTTGGTACTCAATGACCATCTTCCCCGAAAACGCACTCGTCTTGACATCATATCCCGTAAAGATACATTGTGGGGTGATGGTGTCGTAAATATAGATGGGCCGGTAAAACTTCCAGTCATTCCCCGAGTGAAAGGCCTGAATTCCCGGGAGGCCCTGAAGGACCCAGGTGGGGAAGACGCTGTAGAGCCAGTTAGGTGGGGCAATCAGCGTCCCGTAACGGGTTTTTTTGGCATATTCAGGATCCCGGTAGAGGGGGTTTACATCCCCGATACCATTCACATATCTCTTGATGGCTTCAAAACTTACAAATTGATTAAAGGTGTTTCCAATCCGAAGGCTGGCGCCAATCCTCTGGTTCCAGCCTTGGAGGGCCTCATCTGATATGATGCCCTCAGACATTTGGGCGATGGTTTCCTTTTTTTTCGCTGTCATTTAAATTCTCCTCTAGCTAATTTGCCCCGGAAAAGACCCGGGATTTGTCCGGTTGATCATTCTATAGTGGATAAAAAGGGATGCCATGAGGCTATGGATAAACCCACCTAATTTCGAAACGTGCGCACATTCTCGAGGATGATCCCCTTTTCATCCAGATAGCTCGCCAAGATCTTCTCACACGCCGAACATCTCCTTACCACGATGTCACCATAATCGCTTTTCTCTTTACTCTCCTTAGGAACATCCTCTTTTTCACACCAAGGACACTTAACGCTCTTTGTTTCTCCCATAATATTCTTTTCCTTCCTGACTTAATTCAAATTCGGGCCCCTTATTGGCACACAAAGGGGGTTCTTGCTCTGTGAATTCAGGCGCCCCTTTGCTCGGGCCTCATATCACCCCACATAGCCACCATCTACAGCCAAAACATGTCCTGTTACGTAATCTGACTCATAGCAAGCCAAAAACACAAAGGTATGGGCCACTTCTTCTGGTTTGCCGAAACGACCCAATTGAATCCGTTGTGTGTAAATCTGCATCAATTTTTCATCCGTTCGCAGCTTTTCAGTCATGTCCGTCTCGATGACCCCTGCACAAATGGCGTTGACATTAATGTTATATCGTCCGAGCTCCCTTGAGGCCGACTTGGTAAATCCTATAATTCCGGCCTTGGCCGAGGCGTAATTGATCTGACCAACGGTCCCAAATACGCCAGCGGTGGAGATGACATTAATAATCTTGCCATACTTCTTTTCCCTCATATGCCGGGCGGCTGCTTGCGTACAGTTAAAAGTCCCCTTTAAATGGATATTGATGATCCTGTCCCACTGGTCCTCTGTCATTTTGAGGAGCATGGCAGGGATGGAGACACCCGCATTATTAACCAAGACATCCAGGCCTCCCAGTTTCTCAAGGGCCGCATTGACCATATTTTGGGCATCTGCGGTCGAGGCCACATCTGCCTTGACAGCCAGGGCCTTTCTTCCCAGTTCCTCAATTTGGGCCACCACCTCATCGGCGGCCTTACTGTTGCTCACATAATTTACAAGGACATCAGCCCCTTCTTTGGCAAAGGCCAGGGCCACGGCCCGACCAATCCCTCGTCCACCTCCTGTGACGACGGCAACTCTGTCTTTTAGTCTCATTTGAATCCCTCCCATCTGTTTTCATTGTTTCAAGACCCCACCCGGTATGCGGGAAGGTATCGTTAATCTATGCGCGTGAAATAATCCCTCAATCCCAGTTAAATCCCTTTTACCAAAGGGGACGGTTTTCTAGATGCCTAAAACAGGTCATCCATGAGGTCGTTTCCAGGAGGCATCTTGCCATGTTTCTTCATGTATTGCTGCATAAGCTGCCTTTCCTTCGTGGTGAACATCTCGTCTTCTTCATAGGAAAAATAGATGGCCATCCCCCCCTTTTCAAATTCTTCCATGATTGCCTGACGGATATTTTCAACACCCGTTATTTGATACACCTCCTTTTGCTCGTCATACAGGACATAAACGCCCTCTGCCTGGGGAAGGCTCTGAATGTTTTCCTCCGTCAAACCCAACCAGCGCTCTGGAGGTAAAACAGGCCTTTCAATGTGAAACCTTAAATCACATCCCAGACACCTTGCCGCCTCAGTCATTGCGGCTGGTTCATCAAACCCCAGACTGGCCTCCGAAAAGCCGGATATCCTTTCTTGAGCGGGCAACATCTGTATGAAGGTTCGACCTTGATCCATATTCTTATCCTTAGAAAGATTCCATAGGCGAGGGGAGTCCTTTTCTACAAAAACCTGATCAATATCACCTTTACCGTCCAAAAATCTATCCACAAGGACAGCCCCTCGCCGGCCGCTGGCGATGGCGTCAATCACGGTCTTGGGACCCGTTAAAAGGTCACCCCCAATAAAGATACCTTCAGCAGGGTTAGCGTTCACTTCTGTCCCATAATCAATGGGGATAGGGAAATCAGCGGGTAAATCTGGACTTTGCCCTACGGCTGATATGAGCGTATCAAATTCCAGGACATGTTCGCTGCCATCTATGGGAATAGGTCGACGGCGCTTACTAGAGTCAATGTCCCCCATTTTCATGCGAATGAACTCCGTTTCAACCACCCCGTTTACCTCTTTGATTCCTTTGGGAGCCACCATGTATTCTATTTCCACGCCCTCTTCCAGTGCCGCTTCTATCTCTTCATCATAGGCTGGCATCTCATCCCGTGTCCGCCGGTAGAATATGGTGACCTCTCTTGCACCCTTGCGAAGGGCAGTTCGTGCCGAATCTGTGGCCACATTGCCGCCCCCAATGATCGCCACCCTCTCTCCGATGGGTACCCCAAGACCAAGATTCTCATTCTTCAGAAATGTCACGCCCTCCACCACACACTTACTCTCCTCACCCGCAATGCCCAATGCTAGCCCTTTATGATTACCACTAGCCACGAAGATCGCATCGAATCCCTCTGTAAACAGCCTTTCGAGCGAATCAATGGGGTGGTTGACCTCGATATGGACCCCCTCATCTTCTATGCGTTTAATTTCGCCGTCGAGCACATCCCTGGGAAGCCTGTACGCAGGGATGCCCACCCTCAGCATGCCTCCTATCTCGGGTAAGGCCTCAAAGACCCATGTTGAATGCCCAAGCATATTGAGATAGTAGGCCGCCGTCAATCCTGCCGGCCCAGACCCTATGACAGCCACCTTTTTGTCCGTTTTTCTTCTCAAAGAAGGGGAGGGGGGAGGGGTTTCGCTCAGATCGGCGGCGCTCCTTTTTAGAGCGCATATGGCCACAGGCTCGTCCATATGGCCCCGCCTACATTTGGCCTCACAGGGATGAAAACAGACCCGCCCCAAGACCTCAGGGAAGGGAACCTTCTCACATACAATGCCTAATGCCTTTTCGAATTCGCCTTCTACGATATAACGAATATATCTTGGAACATCAATTTCAGCCGGGCAACTGCTCTTACATGGAACCAGATAGGTCTCTCTTTCCCCCACATCCACATCACGATCCATAAGGGCGCCCGTGGGGCAGATTTCAACACAAAACCCACAAAATTGACAACCCGATTCCTTGAGAGTAGGTTCCTTACTGCCTACCACCACACGACCCTCCTCAACCATAAAACCGAGGGCATCCGCCCCTTTGATATCCTTGCATATCCCCACGCATCGCAGACATCCAATGCACAGATTGTAATCCCTTAGGATGAGGGGTTCATTATCTATGACCGGGATGTTTAATGGTACGTACGGGGGAAGTCCCATCTCCATCCCGATATATTCAGCAACCTGTTGAAGTTCGCAGTTACCAAACTTAGAGCAACACCTCTCTTGTTCGGGGATATTGATGGAACAGACTTTCCGGTCGCACCCCTCAACCTGGGGACACACAAGACAGGCGTGAGGATGCCTTTCCAAAATATTGGCCAGATTCTCCTGCCTGGCCGTCTTTAATTCAGGGGAATCGGTGCGCACCCGCATCCCATCTTGGGCCAGGGTTTTGCATGACTGAAAGAGGCCCTCCTGTCCTTCAATCTCCACCAGACAGAGATTGCATCCTTCAAACACCTCACCCTCTTTTCCCGTCCGCTCTTTATCCCCTTGATAAACCCTTTCAAGAGACTCAATTCCTTTGAGGGAATCCAACTGAGGATGGAAACAGAGATGCGGGATATAAACGCCTGCCCCCAAAGCGACCTGCAGGATCGTCTTATCACCTAGGGCTTCTATCTCTTGTCCATCAAGCGTTATGCTTGCCATGGCTTCTATTTTTTCTTAGATCTTTCGAAGAGGACCCTTCCAAACAGGGCTGCTCCAATGGCTCCGGCCAATTGGTAATCCACATCCGTCTTCAGAGAATTGATTCCTAAGAGTTTCTCAAGCCTTGTTACAATACCGGGGTTCTTGGCGATGCCGCCTGTAATGACAAAGTCTTCGATCACATCCA
Source organism: Desulfobacteraceae bacterium (assembly GCA_050122535.1). Taxonomy (GTDB): domain Bacteria; phylum Desulfobacterota; class DSM-4660; order Desulfatiglandales; family HGW-15; genus JASFEQ01. Next base: position 12,625 of record JASFIT010000072.1, read on the forward strand.
CTTCTTTGATTTGCGTGAATACGCGGTAGGCCATGGCCGAGCAATAGGCAGCTAAAGCCTGATTAACCGAATATCCTTTCTTCAGCAGACTCATCATCTCCGACTTGGCAAAGAGCACACAGGTGCTGCTCACCGGCGGCGGATCCTCATCCACCTCTAAGGAACGCCTGCCCACGTCTTGGATCGGGACCTCCAGAAGGTCTGCTATGACCTCCATTCCACGGCCAGTCCCGGCCGCACACTTCTCATTCATGAGGAAGCTGAGCACCTTGCCCCGTTCATCACAGCGTATGGCTTTCAGGTCCTGGCCACCCATGTCCATGACGGTCCTGACCGTGGCGCCATACATGTAGACAGCACCTCTTGCATGGCAGGCGATCTCGGTTATCGCCTTGTTTGAAAAAGGGACCTTGACCCGGCCATAACCGGTACCAACCGTAAAGTTGATATCCTCCAGTTTCATGCCGTCCGTGGCTTCCAATGCCCACTTCATCACATTTCTTGCGCTCTCTGGGCTGTTATAGCCTGTCCTGGTATTTGCAGATGCGTACAGTTCACCATCTGCCATGATCGCCGCCTGTGAACTAACAGAGCCCACGTCAACCCCTGCTGATATGATTTTAGCTGCCTTCCAATCCATGTCAGGGTTTGCCCAGTTGGACTCATCCCACCGCCAATATTCCTTTTCTTTTTCTTCTGCTTGGACCATCTTTCGTATCCTCCAAAAGTCTCTAGGTTTGGCTTTCCGCTGCTATGATGGCGGCCCCGTAGGCCCCCAAAAACTCGGGATCATCTGGCACAAAGAGCTCGTCTATACCCAAGTCATTTTTCAATGAACTTTGAAGCCCTATGCCTTGGGCTGCACCCCCAATTAAGGCCACCTTTGGCTCTACCCTGACGCGGCGCGCCATAGAGGTCAGACGATCTGATATGGCGTCATTAATCGCCTTGCAGATATCAGGACGATCTGTCTCGTCATGGACCAGGGAAACAACCTCGGATTCGGCGAAGATGGCACATTGTGCATTGATGGGAATCGATTTTGTGCTCTGAAGAGACATGGCACCAAACTCGTCCATGGAGACCTGCATCGCACGGGCCATGGCCTCGATGAACGCCCCGGCCCCGGCCGCACACTTTTCGTTGACCGCAAATTCCAAGACCTTACCCTTGGCATCCATTCGGATGGCCCGTCCCTCTTCTGCGCCCACATCCAAGACGGTCCTTATTTCCGGATTTACCACGCTCATGGCACGGGCATCGGCCACCACCTCACTCACGCTTTCATCAAAACCGCTGACCTCTTCGCGCCTGGAGCCTGTTGCAGCAGTTTTGCTCAACGCATCCCGGGAAATCCCGGCCTCCTTAAGGGCCGTCTCCCACGCATTCTGAGTAGCCCCATCCGCTTCAAGACCAGCGGTCGCCATGCCCTTTCCGATAATTTGGCCATCTTTTAGGATGACAACCTTTACGGTCTTTGCTCCCACATCCATTCCTGCTGTAATCATGAGCAAATCCTCCTTGTTTCTTCTCTTTGTCAGGAAAGCTTTTTTAGATCCAATGTCTCCATGAAGGTATCGATCTTGGCAATGGTGCGCTCCAAATCAAATTCTCGCGCATCCGCCAGGTTCCCCTCGTAGGTCATACACGGGATATTTTGGTCGTTCAGGAAACGATTTAGCTCCATCTGGCCCACTGCCGTACCCTCACAACCCCGATTAAGGTGGATAATGACACCATCTGCATTCCAATTCTTAACAATATCGAGTAACCTCTTGTG
>JASFIT010000073.1:0-14377 GCA_050122535.1 Desulfobacteraceae bacterium
TACAATTCTACAGCACTCAGCTTCGCCACATCCAATCGAGGAGCCTGCCATCTTCAGGGTTTTACGCATGTCTTTGAGCGGGCGGTCACAGAGCCCTCCGTGGGTATCCACGAGGTGGCAGACCGGGTCGGAACTGAAAAGGGGAAGATGGTGGCAGACCTGCAAAACCTCATGGCCATCTATGATAGCCTGAGCGTTTGCAAGTTCTGCCTTTTCGGTGGTGTAAAACTGAAGGACTTGGCGCGGTGGTTTGAGATGGTCACGGGAACAGAGATGGACTATGAGGAACTCCTTTTGGCAGGCGAACGCATTTTCAATGTGAAAAGGTTGCTGAACTTCCGTTGGGGCGTCACGCCCGCTATGGATATCCTCCCAAAGCGAATGCTCACGACGGCGAAAAAGGACGGCATGTCCAAAGGGAACCTCCCACCCTTAGACAGGATGATGGAACAGTACTACCAAGCACGAGGATGGGACGCCTCCGGCGGCCCTGACCCAAAGAAGCGCGAGGAGCTGGGAATTTAGCCTCTCAAACCCTCCCTGTTGGAGGAGGTGTAGCAATTCGTCATCCCGGCCAAGTCCCGCGGCCTGTCCAGCGAAGCTTTAGCGAAGACGGAAGCGGGATGCGAGCTGGGATCCAGAATGATTTGATTTTAAGCTACTTTCCTGGATTCCCCTTCGACTTCGCTCAGGGTGGTGAGCCTGCCGAACCACGGGTCTCGCCTTCTCAAGCCTGCCCCGGACTCGATACGGGGTTGGGCTCGCCCGGAATGACAGGTTTGTCGAATGGCAACACAGTCTCTTGAGAAGGAGGGCTGGCTGAAGGTGTCATGTCTGGCTAGCATCCAAGGCTTTCAATTGATTGAACGCCTCTTCATCCAATTCAATAACACCCTCCTGTAGGCACTTGCGGCGTCTCCTCTCTCCCTGCTCGCCCGGCACGAAGATCTCTTCATGCCCTTCGGCGACGCGGGCATTCTTTATATTATTAATAAAGGTGTTCACGCTGGCGTTAAACGCTTCTGTGTCCACGCCGAAGAGTGAAGGGGAGAAAAAGAGGCAAAGCGCTCCCCGTTGAGAAAGATCTCCACTCAATCCCACATCCACACCCAAGAATGGGCCGGTCATGATCTCAAGCATCACAGCCAGGGCATAGCCCTTATACCCACCAAAAGGCAATACCGCTGTCACTTGGGATGGATCCGTTACAGGCTTTCCACGACTGTCAATTCCCCACGTTTCCGGTATCTTTTCTCCCAAGGCCTTGGCGAGGGCGATAAAATAGAAAGCCCTTTCCGAGGTGGCCATGTCGAGGATGAGTGGCGCGTCGTCAGTGGGAATTCCTATGCCGATGGGATTTGTGGAAATCACAGCTTCTGCGGCTCCGAATGGGGCCATAAATGCCTGTCCGCCATATTCGAAGACCAGGGCAATCATTCCCTTTTCTGTGGCCCGACGGGCAACGGTTCCCGGTGTGGCGAACCGCTTGATATTTCTCATGCCCACGATGGCAATTCCATGATTTTGGCAGCTCTTCTCTGCCCAGCCGATGGCTTCATGGGCCACGAGATGGCCCACATCCCCATTCCCTTCATACAGGATAACCGGGCCTCGCTCCAAGCCAACTGTGGCCTCTCCCCGATTCTTGCTATCTTCCACCACGACAGAAAAGGCCTTCAAACCATGGGATGGCTTCCCACGCATTTCCGCATCCAGGTAATCGTCTGTAATGATCGTTGCCTCTTCCTCTGTAAGTCGGTGTGATAACAGGATGCGTTTGCATAGATCCCTCACTTCGTCAATCGGAACTTTCATCTGAACCTCGCTGGGAATAGAAGTATGGTTTAGGAGACAAGGAAAATAACAAAGGATCAAGACAGAGCCAAGAAAAAACGCCTTACTCCAGCCCGCACCACTTCTTTAGGAACTGCCTTATGATATAATAAATGGAAAGCCTTTGAGGTATATATTAAATATGATATATTAGTAGCCTGGGCAATTAGAAAACTCGAGATTTTCCTATGACCATGTTGCCTAAAAATCCTGTAACCATCCTTTTATGTCATTCCCGCCCCGCATCAAGTGCGGGATAAACTGCAGCGGGAATCCAGCGATTTCCCTATGGTCTGGACACCCGCCGGAGTCTATCCCCGCGAAGGCGGGGGCGGTAGTGACAGCGTGTTGGGGTTTTTCCGCAGCCTGCCATGTAGTTCTTGAGCCAAATTGCGAGCGAAGCGAACTGGGTTTGCTTGGCTCTCTCTATCATATCTTACCTCTATAATGGAATTGGCGGCAAAGGACAAATAAACGCTCCATGACTGAGAAGAAGAAAAAGAAGAAAGTCCAAATCAACAGGGAGTGGTGCAAAGGTTGCGGCATTTGCATCGCTTTCTGTCCAAAGAAGGTTCTGATATTAGATAACGAGGAAAAGGCCTGTTGGGCCCACGCGGAGAAGTGCATCAATTGTGGGCTCTGTGAGCTGAGATGTCCCGATGTGGCTGTAGAATTGGAGTAAAGGAGAGGAATTGGTGAATCAAGATGTGAGATTTTTACAGGGCAATGAGGCTGTCGTAGAAGGGGCACTTTATGGGGGGCTTCAGTTCTATGCCGGATATCCCATCACCCCGTCCAGTGAAATCACCGAAATCTTATCCGAACGACTTCCCCAGATGGGTGGAAAGTTCATCCAGATGGAAGATGAAATCGCCTCCATGTGCGCCATAATTGGCGCATCTTTGACCGGCCTCAAGGTGATGAGCGCAACCAGTGGCCCAGGCTTTTCCTTGATGCAGGAGGCCATCGGATATGCCGTCATGGGTGAGATTCCTTCGGTGGTTGTGAATGTGCAACGTGGAGGACCGAGCACCGGGATGCCCACATCCGTCGCCCAAGGAGACGTGTTGCAGTCCCGATGGGGTACTCACGGTGACCACTCCATCATTACACTCACTGCATCCAATCTTCAGGACATGTTCTTGATGACTGTTGAGGCCTTTAACTTGGCTGAAACATTTCGGACGCCCGTCATCCTTCTCTTGGACGAGGTGGTGGCCCATATGCGTGAAAAGCTCGTGGTTCCCCAGTCTGGTGAAGTTGAGGTTGTGGAACGTCTTCACACATCGGTGCCGGAGGGTACGGACTACCACCCTTACCTGGCCCGTGAAGATGGCAGGCTCCCCATGAGCGACTTTGGGGGGACACATCGTTACAACGTGACCGGTCTGGTCCATGATATGTGGGGTTTTCCTTCAAACGATCCGAAAGTGGCTTACGACCTCCTCCATCATTTAGTGGACAAGTTGGAGAACCGTGCCGATAGTATTGCTCGTTACAAGGAGTATTTCACAGATGAGGCTGAGGTTCTCCTGATTTCCTACGGATCCTCAGCCAGGAGTGCGTTTCACATGGTGGAAGAGCGCCGCAAGAGAGGCGCAAAATTGGGACTCCTTGAGCTCCAAACCCTGTGGCCCTTCCCAAAGGGAACCGTCAGGGAGAAGTGCGAAGGTCGCAATCAAGTGTTGGTTGTTGAGATGAATATGGGTCAGGTTTGCCAGGAAGTGAGGAAGGCCGTGTCCAAACCGGAAAAGGTGTTTCTCGCAAATCGATTTGACGGTGTTCTTATTTCTCCTGCAGATATCTCGCGGGTGCTGAACATGATACTGGGAAAAGGTGTCTAAGATGGCAGTAAAAGATCACATACGCCAACGTTTCTTTCCGCATATCTGGTGCCCCGGATGCGGTCACGGGATTGTCATGGCAAACATGATCCGGGCTATTGAACAGTTGGGTTTAAAGAAAAACGAGGTTGTGCTCGTCTCTGGGATCGGATGTTCTTCCCGCATTACAGGATATCTGGACTTTCATACCCTGCACACCATCCACGGCCGGGCCCTCGCTTTTGCCACGGGGGTGAAAATGGGGCGCCCTGATCTGACGGTTATTGCACCCATGGGCGACGGCGACGCCCTGGCTATTGGTGGGAACCATTTTATCCATGCGGCGCGTCGCAACATAGACCTGACGGCTATAATTATGAACAACAGCATATATGGTATGACAGGTGGTCAGTACTCCCCCATGACACCATTTGGCATGAGTGCCACCACTGCCACCTGCGGAACAATAGACCATGCGTTTGACCTTGTGGAACTGGCCAAAGGGGCCGGTGCTTCCTTTGTGGCCCGTACAACCACCTTCCATCCCAAAGAGATGATCAAGATGTTTTCCAAAGCCATCAAACATAAAGGCTTCTCAGTGGTTGAGGTACTCTCCCAGTGCCCCACCTACTATGGGAGGAAGAATGAGCTCGGGAATGCCGTTGATATGATGCTGAGCTACAAGGAAGGAACAGTCACGATCGGTTCCAAGAAAAAAGAGGAGAATCCTGAGTTGGTTGAGCGGGGCATTTTTGTGCAGGAGGAACGCCCGGAGTACTCTGCATCCTGTACACTATCGGAATGATAAGGTAGCCTTTTAGACTGCCGAAAAACCGGCTTCTGAGAGGCTGATGGAAAATGTCCATATGCAAGGCTTCCGAAATCCCGAGGAATGAGGCGTACAGAGAAGTACGCCGCAGTGACGAGGGATAAGGGTAACGCAGCAGATGGGCGTTTTCCGACAGCCTCTTTAGGACCTTGTACAAGTCAAATGGCGTTGAGGTGACGGATAATGAATGGGAAACGGATTGTTTTCAGCGGCTCTGGAGGCCAAGGGGTGGTAACCGCTTCTGTCCTCTTGGCCGAGGCGGCAGTCATACATGAGGGATTGAATGCCGTTCAAACACAGACCTATGGCCCGGAGGCTAGGGGTGGCGCCACAAGGGCAGATGTGGTCATATCCAAGGAAAGGATTAACTATCCGAAAGTCATAAATCCCCACATTCTGGTCTGTCTTACTCAGGAGGCCTATAACAAATTCTCTAGAATCATCCGGCCCGGTGGTCTATTGTTAACAGATAGCCATTATGTAAAGCAGGAACGCAAAGTGGATGCCCGCCAAGTGGAATTAGACATGTATCAGGCGGTCATGGATGAAATAGGAAAGCCTATTGTTTTCAACATATGTATGCTAGGCGCGTTGATCGGACTGACCGAATTGGTCAGGGCTGAATCGATCACCAAGGTGTTGGAGCAAAAGATAGATCCCAAATTCATGGCTTTTAACGAAAAGGCCCTTGAAATCGGTTTGAGACTGGCAAACCATCACAAATAGAAAATCCCTCCCCAAGAAACCACTTCCCACCAATCCATTATAATTGAGCGTACCCGGCTCTTTCCCGAATTACCCGTTAGGTTGCCTCTCCACTTTCCCCTATTCCCTTTGACAAGAATCCCACCATGTGGAGTGCTCCCCACAAGGGGTTTGGGCCTGTATGCGGTTAAGCGAAGTCTTGCTCAGCAATGGCAGAGAATTTTTTCTTGACTCCTTATAGCGTTTTGAGTATGCGATATTTAATATATCCGAAAAATCCGACTAACCTTCCAAAAAAAGAAATTCGTCTGGGTCCCAAGTCAGCTTCACTTGGCTGCGCACTTGGCCTCCGGCCCCGCTTCCAGCCCTTAGGCTTCCAGGCCGGAGGGTAGGGCCTCCGCCCCGTAGAGAACATTGGGGCGCAGAAAACCATGAACACAAAACCAATATGATATCAGAAGGTTGTAGAATTTCCGAGACGTTTTAGTGTTCTAACAAGGGGGGGGAAGAAGATGAAAGGCGTCTTACCCATATCCCGGACCAAGTCGCTCAAAGAAAAGGCCTACGATATCCTCAAGGAACTTATCCTCACTGGCAGATTGGAGCAGGGAAAGCTGCATAATGAAAAGAGGCTAGCCGAGGTCCTGGGTGTATCGCGCACCCCTGTGAGAGAGGCCCTTTTGGAGTTAAGCAGGGAAGGAATGGTCTCTTTTGTGCCCAGCAAGGGCGTGAAGATACGAAAGATTACGACGAGGCAGGTCAAAGAAGTCTTTGAATTGCGACGGATTATCGAGGGTTACATCATCAAATCCATCTCCAAACAGCTCACCCCTGCAGACCTCAAGAAGATAGAGAAGATCCTCAGTAAACAGGATCGGTCGGCCAGCAAAGATGAAGAGGTGACATTCATTGAGATGGACAAAGAATTCCATCTCTTCATGGCCTCCAAAATGGGTAATGAACAGATCGAGACGATACTACAGAATCTAAGGGACCAGATCCACCTCATGGGTATCCGGGCCATCAAGGACTCACGTCGGTCGCAGCAGGTCCTGAAGGAGCATCAAAGAATCTTTTCCGCTTTAAAGAAAAAAGATGCAAAGAGGTCCCATGACGAGTTGATGAGACACCTGAACAATACGGAAGAGATCCTCATTGACATCCTAGCAAGGGAAGAAGCGCGTTGAGGCAAGATCAAAGGAGGGGGCAGAATGGAAGAGACAAATATGGATTACACCTTTCATAGGATGGATACGCAGGGCTTTTATAAACTGGATATCCCAGAAAAGCTGAATATGGCGAGACTCATCGTGGATTACTGGGCAGAGCACGGCAGAGGGGAAGATGTGGCCATCTATTATGAGGACAAGAAGATTACATACCAGGCATTGAAGGACCTTACAGACAGTTTTGCCAATGCCTTGCACAACCTTGGCGCCTCCAAGGGTGACCGTTATCTCATTCGAACCCCAAACCAACCTGAGTACCAAATCAGTTTTCTTGGTGGTCAAAAAATCGGGGCTGTCCCTATCCCCACCAATACCATGCTGAGAGAATACGAACTGGAGCACATCATCAACAACAGTGAGGCGGTGGCAGTCATTACCACCACCAAATACACCGAGGCCATTGAGAATATACGTCCCAAGTGCAAAACCTTGAAGCACATTATTGTGGTGGGTGAGACCCAGGGAGACCAGATCTCTTTTGAACAGATTATGAAAGAGGGGGAAGGTGTTCCGCCTCATGTGGAAACCCACAAAGATGATCAGGCCTATTTTCTCTATACCTCCGGCACAACCGGACCGCCCAAAGGCGTTGTTCACGGCCACCGTTTCATCGTAGGGGCTGGCGATCCCATTGGAAAGTACACGATGGGATTGGACAGGGGAGACATCTGCGGGGGACCCACCGCGCTCACCTGGATGTACGCCCTCGGCCATAACTTCCTGTTTGCATTCCGATGGGGTGTCTCCACGGCTATTTACTCCGATGAGCGCTTTGATCCAGAGAGGGCCTATGAATTTATTGAAAGATTCAAGATCACCATATTTGCAGGGACCCCAACCATATACAGGATCATGCTGGCCGTGAAGGATGCTGAGAAAAAATATGACACCCGTTCTCTAAAATACTGCCTCAGTTCTGGAGAGCCTCTTTTGGCAGAGACATGGCGAGAGTGGATGCGACGTTTTAATGTGAAGATCATTGACAGCATGGGGCAGACAGAGGCCCATGAGTTCTGCACCACCCAGACGAGCTTGCCCGTAAAAGTGGGTTCCATGGGCAAACCACTCCCCGGCATCGAGGTGGCCATTGTGAATGACAAAGGCGAACAACTTCCGCACGGCGAAATGGGACACCTGGCCATACGCACAGATCACCCTGGCCTCTTTCTTGAATACTTCAAGATGCCGGAGCAGATGAAAGAGGTTGCTCTTCCCAACAACTGGTATGACACCAAGGACCTGGCCACCGTGGATGAGGATGGGTATTTCTGGTATGGCTCCAGGTCGGATGATATCATGACCTTCCATGGCTATCGTATATCCCCCGCTGAGGTGGAAACTGCCCTGCAAGAGCATGAGTCCGTGCTAGAGTCCGGTGTCGCGGGGTTCTCTGACCCGGATATAGGGGACAAGCTCAAGGCATGGGTTGTCCTGCATGAGGAATACGAGCCCACTCCTGAATTAGCCAAGGAACTTCAGGAATTTGTGAAGAACACCATAGCCCCCTATAAATACCCCAGGGAAATCGAATTTATTAAAGAGCTTCCAAAGACCTCCTCAGGCAAGATCCTGAGACGGGAGCTACGAAGGTGGGAAAAAGAAAAATTGGAGAAGAAGTAAAGAACGAGGAGTCCCGAGGGCATGTTATTCCGGTTCATCATTGAAGGGCAGAAGGATAAAAGGGAATTTTCCTATCCGATGAGGGGGGCGATCCTGTGTGGTTATACGGGTCGCAACCAATCAGCGGTTCGCAAACATATCGAGGAGTTAAAAAAGGAAGGCGTGGAGCCTCCCCCTTTCGTGCCCATGTTCTATCCTAAGCCTCAACAGGGTATCTCCCTGGAAGAGGATATCCAGGTGGAGGGTCAGGAGACATCAGGAGAGGTGGAATATGTGCTCCTGACGGACAGAGACAAGATCTATGTGGGTGCGGGGAGCGACCACACGGATCGGGAACTGGAGAGGATGGATATCCTGAAGTCGAAGCAGGTATGTCCAGCGGTTATTTCCAAAAACCTGTGGGAGTATGAAGAGATAAAAGATCACTGGGATAGTATCCAGATCCGGAGCTGGGCTGTTCAAGGGGGGGAGAGGAAACTTTACCAGGACTCCACCCTTTCCACCATTCTTCCTCCAGAGGAGTTGGTCCGTTTGGTCCAGCAGCGCGTCGACGGATCTTTGGAGGGGATTGCCATATTTTCAGGGACACCCCCAATGGTCACCGAGCAGATCCTCTTTTCAGAGCGTTTTGAAGGTGAGCTCTTGGATCCGATTCTAAAGCGAAAGATCACCTTCGGTTATTCAATTCACACGCTGGAATGGTTTAAGAAAATTTGACCCTCTCCCGACTTGTGTAAGATCCCGGCTTTAAGCGGGGAACGGGAAGGGCGGGGTGAGGGTGGACGACACATAATATGCAAGGAGAACGTTCATGTCAGAACAGGTCAAGGGCAAATGGGTCGGCAAGAGAATGAAGCGAAAAGAAGACCTCCGACTTCTCACTGGGCGGGGCAACTTTATGGACGATATTCGTCTGCCAAATATGAAGCATGCGGCTGTTCTCCGTACTCCTTATCCCCACGCCTGGATAAGAGGAATAGATACCTCAGAAGCAGAGAGGCTTTTCGGTGTGCGCGGGATTCTTACAGGGGAGGACGTGGAGAAGATGTCCAAGCCCTTCCCAGTGGGTGTTCCCGTGCCCCCAAAGTACTACTGCTGTGCGGTGGACAAGGTCCGTTTTGTGGGTGAGCCCGTGGCTGTTGTGGTGGCGGATGACCGCTACATTGCTGAAGACGCCCTGGATTTGATAAAAGTGGACTACGACCCTTTGCCCGTGGTCATGGACATTGAGGAGGCCGCCCAGCCCGATTCTCCCATCCTTCACGAGAATATCGGGAGCAACATCTATTCTCAACGATTATTCAAATATGGAGATCCTGAAAAGGCCTATGCAGAAGCGGACCTGGTGGTGAAGGGAAAGTTCCTCTTTCCCAAATATGGCTCTACACCCATGGAGACCTACGCAGTCATCGCTTCTTACAATCCTTACAATGAAGAGTTCGTGATCTACAACAATTACCAGGGGCCCTTTGTAAATCATTCTCTGGTGGCCCTTGCCCTCGGGATTCCTGAGAACAAGATGCGTTGGATTGTGCCCACGGACATAGGGGGAGGCTTTGGCACAAAGACGGGGATGTACCCTTATGTCGCCCTGATCGCTCTGGCCGCAAAGAAGACGGGTATGACGGTCAAATGGATCGAGGACCGAAGGGAGCACTTGCTGGCGAGTGCCACGGGAACCGATCGGGTGACCTACATGGAGGCAGCGGTCAAAAAGGATGGAACCATCCTGGCGTTAAAGGATAAGGCCATTGACAATACGGGCGGATATATTCGCGCACCAGAGCCTGGTTGTGCTTACAGGAGCACAGGGAATCACACGGGGGCCTACCAGATCAGGGACCTTGACAGAGAGGTTTTGGTGGTGGGGACAAACAAGTGTCTGACGGCCCCGAACCGTGGCTACACCTGTCAGGAGCTCTACTTCAGCGTGGAACGGCTGGTGGACATGGTGGCCGCTCAGCTGGAGATGGATCCGGCCGAGATCCGATTCAAGAACTTCATACAGCCTGACCAATTCCCTTACACGACCGCAACGGGAGGGCTCTATGATGCGGGAAATTATCCCAAGGCATTTCAGATGGCCCTCGACATGATCGATTACAAGAAGATGCGCAAGGAACAGCAGAAGGCGAGGAAAGAGGGCAGGTATATGGGTATCGGCTTTGCCACTGTTGTGGATCCCTCGGTGACCAATATTGCTTATGTGACCCTCGCTCTGACCCCCGAGCAGAGGGCAAAGGGGCACCCCAAGTCAGGATCCGGCGAGTCCGTCATTGTCAAAATGGATCCCCTGGGAAAGGTCCATGTGATCGCCTGCACCAACCCGCAGGGGCAGGGTCACGAGACAGTGATATCACAGATCGTAGCTGACGAATTGGGCATTCATCCGGACGATGTGACGGTCAGTGACGTGGTGGACACCCATGATCGGGTCTATACCATTACGACAGGCAGTTACTCCAGCCGATTTGCCTCTGTGGGGACCAATGCAGTGGTCAATGCGACACGCAAGGTGAAAGAAAAGATGAGGAAGATCGCCGCGCATCTCCTAGAGGCAAATCCGGGCGACTTGGAGGTGAAAGAGGAGAAATTCTTTGTAAAGGGTTCTCCAGATCGATCCATTGCAATGAAGCATGTGGCTGGAACAGCCCATTGGAACCAGGCGGCCCTCCCCGAAGGGATGGATGCGGGGCTTTACGCGAGTAGCCTTTTGTCCATGCCCACCTCCACGCCGCCGGACGATCTCGACCGCGTGGATTCCTCCAACACATATGGATTCGTGGCAGAGGCCATCGTCGTGGAGGTGGATATTGAAACAGGAGGGGTGAAATTTCTGAAATGGGCCAGTGTGCACGATTCAGGGACCGTACTTAACCCCATGCTTCTGGAAGGCCAGGTGATGGGAAGTTGTACCCATGGCCTGGGCGGTAGCCTTTATGAGGAGTTTGCATACGATGAGAACGGTCAATGCCTGACCGCCTCCTTTCAGGATTACCTGGTTCCCACGGCTACGGAGGTGCCAAAGATAGACATTGGGCACGTGGAGACGCCTTCACCCCTCACCGCCTTAGGATCAAAGGGAGCAGGGGAGAGCTCCTGTATGTCGGTGCCTGCAGCCATCGGGAATGCCATTGCGGATGCGCTCTCTCCCCTAGGTGTGACCATAGACGAACTGCCTCTCAGCCCAAACAAAATATGGCACCTGATCCTGGAGGCTAAAGTTAAGGAGGAGTAGTTAAGAGACTGTCGAAAAACCGGCTTCTGAGAGGCTGATGGAAAATGTCCATATGCAAGGCTTCCGAAATCCCGAGGAATGAGGCGTACATAGAAGTACGCCGCAGTGACGAGGGATGAGGGTAACGCAGCCCTTCGGCTTTGCTCAGGGCCATGAGCTTGTGGAATGGCAGATGGGCGTTTTCCGACAGCCTCTAAAGGAGATAATAGCACGTGAAGCTTGAAGGAAAATATAATTACAAGGCCCCTCAACAAGTGGTCTGGGATCTCTTCAACAACCCCAGACACCTTGAAAAGGCTATACCGGGATGCAAAAAACTGGAGGAGCGAGAGCCAGGAAAATATGACGCCATATCAAAGATAGGCATTGCCGCGGTCAAGGGGACGTATAAGGGAAAGTTTGAGGTGCTTGACCCGGAGCCCCCCAACCGATACCGTCTTATTGGCGAGGGGAGTGGAACCCCTGGTTTTGTAAAGGGAGACGGAATTATTGAATTCTCCCAGGACGGTGAGAGCACCACGGTTTTATACACAGGAGAAGTGCAGGTGGGGGGATTGATAGCCGGCGTTGGACAAAGGCTGATCAGTGGGATCGCCAAGATGATGATAAAAGAGTTTTTTAGGAAGATGAAAAAGGAGTTGAAGTCCCTAAAGTGAGACAGGAGAGCGGACATGAAACCGAGTGCCTTTGAATATTTCGCACCCAATACGGTGAAAGAAGCCGTGGGGCTACTGGAGAAGTACGAAGACGAAGCGAAGATCCTTGCTGGCGGTCAGAGCCTGGTGCCCATCATGAACTTCAGGCTCGGGCGGCCGGAGGTCCTCCTTGATATCAACGGGATTAAGGATCTGGACTACATAAGGGAGGAAGGAGAGGCGCTTTTCATCGGTGCCTTGACCCGGGAAAGAGATCTGGAGCTGTCGCCGCTAGTGAAAGAGAAATGTCCTATCTTGGCACAAGCGGTCTCCTTCATTGGACATGTGCCCATTCGGAATCGGGGGACCGTAGGGGGGAGCCTGGTACATGCGGATCCCTCATCAGAACTTCCCACGGTCATCTGTTGTTTGAACGGGGAAATGAAGGTGGTCGGTCCTTCTGGTGAGAGGGCATTGGAGCCTGAAGAATTTTTCCTCACCTATCTCACCACCTCCCTAGAGCCCTCCGAGATCTTGGTGGAAGTAAGGATTCCCACACTTCCACAGAACACAGCCTGGTCTTTTGTAGAATTGACCCGCCGTTCTGGTGACTTTGCCATCGTGGGGGTGGCCACACTACTTTTTATGGAAGATGACGGGGTTTGCAGAGAGGCAAGGATCGCTTTGGGAGGTGTTGCTCCCACGCCTATCCGGGCCGAAGAGGCAGAGGAGCTTTTATCTGGCCAAGTGATTACCGAGGAATTGATCAAAAAGGCAGGGGCAGAGGCGGCAGAGGCCACAGAGACAGAACCGGATTACCATGCCTCTGCCGAATATCGGAAAGACATGGCCAGGGTTTTCGTTCAAAGGGGTCTTCACGAGGCATTGAGCAGGCTTAAGGGAGGTAAGTAGGATGGCGGAGCGGCGTCGCATCATGGTGAAGGTAAATGGTGTGCAGTACGAAAGAGACGTGGAGCCGAGACGGCTCTTGGTAGATTTTTTGAGAGACGATCTGGAACTTATAGGAACCCATGTGGGATGTGAACATGGGATCTGCGGCTCTTGCACCGTCTTGTTCAATGGCAGAGCGGCGCGTTCCTGCCTCATGTTCGCGGTTCAGGCAAACGGCGCGGAGGTCATGACAGTGGAAGGTCTTGCAGAAGAGGGCAAGTTACATCCCATACAGGAGGCATTTCGAGAGCATCACGGCCTTCAATGCGGATTCTGTACGTCTGGCATGCTCATGACATGCTATGAATTTCTCCAGGATAATCCCGATCCCATCGAAGAGGAAGTGAGGAGATCCATTTCAGGGGTCTTGTGCCGTTGCACAGGATATAAGCAGGTCATTGATTCCGTGATGGCCGCTGCGGCGGAGATGAAGGGGAGATGATCTTTCAACAACTCATCAACGGCCTCATGTTAGGGGCCACTTACTCCCTGGTAGCCATTGGCTATACCCTGATATTCGGGGTGCTAGGGCTGTTGCATTTTGCCCATGGCGAGGTCCTTATGGCGGGTGCCTTTATGGGCCTCTTTATAATAACGTGGAGCAACCTTCCCCTCTACATTACCCTACCCCTGGCCATGGTGGCTACGGGCCTGCTCGGGATCATCATCGATCTGCTGGCCATAAGACCTCTGAAAAAGGATTTCCACCTTGCCCCCCTGTTAGCCACGATCGGGGTCACCATCATTTTGCAGAACCTGGCGGTCAAGCTCTTTGGTGGCTATGGCACGCGATTTCCCGATGCCGTAGAAGTGGTCCATTACAAGATAGGCTCCATCATGATCAGTTCCATCAATATCCTGATATTGGGCATCTCCCTCTTTCTCATGCTGGTCCTCTTTTTCTTTATTAAGAAGACAAAGACGGGTAAGGCCATGAGGGCCGTTTCTGAAAGCCACCTGACCGCTGGTCTCCTGGGCGTCAATGTGGAATGGGTCGTGCTGCTCACCTTTGGGGTTGCCTCAGCGCTTGCAGGCGCCGCGGGCGTGATGATCGGTCTGGCCTTCCATGCCATTACCCCGTTCATCGGGCTCACCTTTGCCCTCAAAGGGCTTGTGGTGATGCTCCTGGGCGGGCTGGGGAATGTGGTGGGGGCGATGATTGGGGGACTGATACTGGGGTTGGCAGAGGTGCTGGCCATTGTCATCTTTCCTACGGAAATCAATGTGCAGGACATCTTTTCCTTTGGGATCATGATTATCATTCTCATATTCAGGCCTACCGGGCTTTTTGGAACACGTGTGACGCAGGGTTAAACCCCAATGCAGGCAAACTCCATTTAGTGGTTATGATAGTGAACGATAAAAGAAAGAGGTCATTGCGAGGGCTCCCGCCAAAGCGGGAGGACGTGGCAATCTCATGAGCCCGCCCTGGCGCGACCAGTCTTACCCATGCGAAGGCTTACACGGGTCTTGCAGAAAACGGATTCCACAACCGAATCACGGTGGACCAGGTC